>NZ_JBFTNE010000038.1:0-121117 GCF_056397325.1 Cupriavidus sp. 05N39 | reverse complement strand
GCCATGTACACCTCTTTGCCCATGTCCTCAAGAATGCCGAGCAAGGTTGCTGCTTCCTCGGCATTGGAGTTCTCGCCCTGGGCAGAAAAATCCCACTCGACAAAATCGAAATTCGCCTTGGCGCTGAAAAAGCGCCACGACACCACGCCGCTGGAATCAATGAAGTGCTCAACAAAATTGTTCGGCTCAGTCACGGCGTTACTGACAAAGGTGGGCTGTGGCAAATCGTTCAGGCCTTCAAAACTGCGACCCTGTAGCAATTCTGTCAGACTCCGTTCCAGCGCCACCTCGAGGCTTGGGTGCGCGCCGAATGAAGCAAAGACACCGCCGGTTCGTGGGTTCATCAAGGTGACGCACATCACCGGATAAATTCCACCCAACGAAGCATCCTTCACCAATATCGGAAAGCCTTGCTCTTCCAGCCCCTGAATGCCAGCCAGAATGCCTGGGTATTTCGCCAGCACTTCATGGGGCACATCAGGCAATGCCATTTCGCCCTCCAGAATTTCGCGCTTTACCGCCCGTTCGAAAATCTCGGACAAGCATTGCACTTGGGCTTCGGCCAGTGTATTACCGGCACTCATGCCATTGCTGGCGTAGAGGTTTTCGACCAGGTTGGAGGGAAAATACACCACTTCGCCGTCCGACTGCCGTACAAACGGCAGCGAACAAATACCGCGCTGCACATTTCCCGAGTTGGTTTCATACAGGTGCGAGCCACGTAACTCGCCATCGGGATTGTAAATGGGCAGGCAGTATTCATCGAGAATTTCAGCCGGTAGCGCATCTTTGCGTCCAGGCTTGAACCAGCGCTCGTTCGGGTAATGTAAAAACGCCCCATTGGCGAGGTCTTCGCCCCAAAACGTACCGGCATAAAAATGGTTGCAATTCAGGCGTTCGATAAATTCTCCCAACGCCGACGCCAACGCGCTTTCCTTGGTCGCACCCTTGCCATTGGTAAAACACATTGACGAGTGTGCGTCACGGATATGCAGCGACCAGACATTGGGAACGATATTACGCCATGAAGCGATTTCAATCTTCATCCCCAAGTCCGCCAAAATGCCCGACATATTGGCGATGGTTTGCTCCAATGGCAGATCCTTGCCCGCAATATAGGTGCTGGCGTCAGACGCCGGCTTCAGCGCCAGCAACGACTGAGCATCGGCATCCAAGTTCTCTACCTCTTCGATCACAAACTCGGGTCCGGCTTGCACCACTTTTTTTACCGTACAGCGATCGATGGAGCGCAAAATACCCTGGCGGTCTTTGGCGGAAATATCCGCCGGCAACTCAACTTGAATCTTGAAAATCTGCTGATATCGGTTTTCCGGATCAACAATATTATTCTGCGACAGGCGGATGTTATCGGTCGGAATGTCGCGAGTTACGCAGTACAACTTAACAAAATAAGCCGCACACAATGCCGACGAGGCCAGAAAATAATCGAACGGACCCGGCGCGGAGCCATCGCCTTTATAGCGGACAGGCTGGTCGGCTATCACCGTGAAGTCATCGAACTTGGCTTCAAGACGTAGCTTATCGAGAAAGTTGACCTTAATTTCCATGGGGGTAATTCCAAAATGGTGCTCAAAATGATGCGACCGCTATTATCCGACGCCGCGCTGGTGCATTGTAATATATCGATGCTTTCTACAAGCGCCGTCGCATACGGATAATTTGACAGGCGAACGCAATTTGCGCAGGACGTGGCTGGAACGTCACGCCATGGCGATATTCTGGGCAGCGCCAGGGGGGGGCGGCACAGGCTGCGTAGCGTGCTGCCCACTTGGAGGTGCCTTATTAGTCGTTGGGACGGAATGTGATGATGAGGCTAACCGGCCCTTTGCCGTTCTCATCGCGCGGGAACGGGTCGGAACTCTCCAACACGCGCAGCGCGGCGTTGTCTCAGCACGAGCCGGCTGCATCCGCGCCACCTGCCAGCGCCTCCTGGCGGGCGATTTCGGAACGACGTTGTGCACTGGTGGCCGCATTGCCCACGTCGCCACCGATCAGACTGCAGACAGCCTTGAGCCTATTCGCGCCATGCGTTCCAAGTATCGTCGGGCTCGCCATGCGTTGGCGTTAGTCGCCGGCAGCTGGCGCGCCTGTCCGCACGATTGCTGAAGTCCTTGGCGAACGTCCGCGCTTCGCCTCCCATGCAACGCCCGCCGCCCGCCAGCGGTAAATCTCAGGCGAAGACCTTCTGCTCTGCGGCAGCCTGCTCGCGCATGCGACGCGCTTCGTCGCGCAGAAACTGCTGGTAATCGTCCAGATCGCCGTCGAAGGGCTCGACGCCGCCCTTGGTGACCAGCCAGAACTCGTCGCATACGGCGCGCAGCAGGGCCCGGTCGTGACTGACCAGCATCACCGTGCCTTCGAATTCGTTGAGCGCCATGGCTAGCGCTTCGCGTGTGGCCAGGTCGAGGTGGTTGGTAGGCTCGTCGAGCAGCAGCAGGTTGGGACGCTGCCACACGATCATGCACAACACGAGCCGCGCCTTTTCGCCGCCGCTCATCGTGCCAACCGCCTGATGGACCATGTCGCCGCTGAAGCTGAATGTGCCGAGGAAGGTGCGAAGCGATTGTTCGGTGCCACTCTGGCCAGGGGCGCGCATGTGCGCTGGCGTCTCTTTGGCAAGGCGGATCATGTGTTCCAGCGGCGTGTCGAGCGGGCGCAGCACGTCGAGTTCCTGCTGTGCGAAGTAGCCGATGTTCAGGCCTTTGCCTTCGCTGATTTCACCGGCAATCGGCGCCAGCGCGTGCGCCACCGTCTTCACCAGCGTGGACTTGCCTTGGCCGTTGGCACCGAGAATGCCGATGCGCTGCCCTGCCAGCACGGAACGGTTGATGCCCCGCACGATGACCGTGGGCGGCGTGCCCGGCAGTGCGCCGGCCGGCGCGGGGTAGCCGAAGCTCGCGTCCAGCATCGACAACAGCGGGTTCGGGACGTTGAGGGGCTCCTTGAACTCGAAGTTGAACTCCGCATCGGCAAGCACCGGTGCGATCTTCTCCATGCGTTCGAGCGCCTTGACCCGGCTCTGCGCCTGCTTCGCCTTCGAGGCCTTGGCCTTGAAACGGTCGATGAATTTCTGCAGGTGGGCGATCTTTTCCACCTGCTTGGCCATCGCGGCCTGCTGCAACACGAGCTGCTCAGCGCGCATGTCTTCGAACTTGCTGTAGTTGCCGCCATAACGCRCGAGCTTGGCGTTGTCGACGTGCACCGTCACCTGCGTCACCGCGTCGAGGAATTCGCGGTCGTGGCTGATCATTACCAGGGTTCCTTGATAGCGCTTGAGCCAGGCTTCCAGCCAGACCAGCGCGTCGAGGTCGAGGTGATTGGTCGGCTCGTCGAGCAGCAGCAGGTCGGACGGGCACATGAGCGCGCGCGCCAGCTGCAGTCGCATGCGCCAGCCGCCGGAGAAACTGTTGACCGGCTGGCTAAGCTGCTCAGCACTGAAGCCAAGGCCGAGGATCAGCGCTTGGGCACGTGCGGGGGCATCGTGTGCACCGGCGTCGTGCAGGGCCATGTAGGCGTGCGCCATGCGCATGCCGTCGTCGCTGGCCTCGGCGGCGGCTACTTCGGCCTGCGCGGCCAGCAGCCCGGTGTCACCCTCGACTACGAAGTCGGTCGCGCTCTGCTCGGTCTCCGGCATCTCCTGCGCGACCTGGCCCATCTTCCATGCGGCGGGAATCGAGAACTCGCCGCTGTCTTCGTGCAGCGTGCCGTTGAGAAGGCCGAAGAAGGATGACTTGCCGGCGCCATTGCGGCCGACAAGACCAATCTTTTCTCCGGGGGTGAAAGTGACGGACGCGCGGTCGAGTACGACATTGACGCCGCGGCGCAGCGTGACATTACGGACGGAAATCATAAGGAGCCACTTCGGAGAGGATCAGCATGATAGCCGACCGGACGCGCAGGGCTGTCTCTTTTCTGAGCCGCTTGCGCTTTGCGGCGCCCACCGGCCACAAAGCAAGGCAGGCCCTGGCGCACCGGGCGTACCGGCTGCGGGGCCGGCGAACATAGCGGTGAATGACGGCTCTTGGACTGAGGATTCAACCGGTCGATGCAACGGATTGATGGAATCGTTCAGCCGGTGTATCGAAGTTCAGAGTCTTCCGTGGACGTTCATTGAGTCGCATCGAGCCAAACGGCGGCTCATCGGCTACAAATTAAGCCGCATTTGCGCGTCCCGGATTGATGCAGTGTGGGGCGCGGCGACCTTCCGTCTGTTCTGAATCTGATGCTTATCGATCTATTCCTCGAAGATGGGAAGCGGCCATACCCGAGGTAGCCAGTGAAATCGATTGTCCGGCACTGGCTCATATGCAGCGTCATCTGCGATTGAAACGTATCCGTCAGCAGAGCCCATGTTGACTTTGGAATACTGCTGCGTCAGCTCGTCGCTCGCCAGTGGCACGAGTTGCGCTAGTGGTACAGCAAGCTTGCGCTTGTTCCATCGTATGCACATGAAGGCTTCAGTCTCGCACACTTCCTCCGGCGCTATTGCGATCACCTGAGCCCGGTCGCCGGGGCTGAGCGGTGAGGTTGGCGATCTCTTGCGAACCTCAGCTTCAAACGGAATGGTGAGTTGCTCCTCGAGGTAGTCGTACCATGCCATAGACCGCTCCTCTGAGTTGTAGGCGTCGACGACCACCTCCATCTCGATTCGCTGTTCGCGGTCCGGCTCGATCTTGCGTTTAGGCATGTTTGTCGTACTGATGTTGATGGAAGGCTGGAAGCTCAGAGGTCGACGACCTTGTGCAGAAGTGCAAACGAGACACGCCAGTGGCCCTCATCGGGATTGCACTGCACAGAAGCAGTCTTCTGGTTGACGCGTACGATGGTGCCGATGCGCTCGTGCAAGTGCTGATCCGTGAAGGCCACCGTGTCACCAACCATGAAGTCAGCACGTTGCGCACGGGGCGGGGATGGAGAGGTTTGCGGTGACGGTTGGGCCGCAGCGGTGGCATCGGCGATGACCGCGGCATAGGGCAAGGCCCAGCGCCGGCGCGTGGCGGTGTCCTCGACCACGGCCTGCGTCTGCCGCAGCTCGAGGATACGGCCCTGCCGCAGCGGCTGGATGAGATCGTCGGCGACGTAGCTGGCGGTCATGCCGATATGCAGGTGCCGGCGGCTCTCCAGGATCCGGGGTAGCACTTGGAGAGGGAGGGCTGGATATCGGCGTCGATGAGGAGGACGCGCAGACCCATATCGGCGAGCAGACCGCCGAGGGAGGCGGCGAGCGTGGTCTTGCCGACCCCGCCCTTGGTGGACAACATGCAGAACTTGATCATTGCTGGCGCTCCGAAAGTGAAAACTTCGGGAGGGCCAAAAGCAAAGCCCCTTCAGGTCTGAGACCTGAAGGGGCTGGCAAGTACTGATTTCCTACAGAAATACTGGTGGCGAATCAGGGATTCGAACCCCGGACCTGCGGATTRTGATTCCGTCGCTCTAACCGACTGAGCTAATTCGCCAACGAAGACCGCTATTATACATGTGGATTTGGACCTGTCAACACCCTCTCCTAAAAACTTTGTGGGGGTGCAAGGCGCCTTCGCCGCGCCCAAAAAAAAACCGGCGGACCTTGTGGCCCGCCGGGTGGAGCGACTGATTACCGGATCAGTCGTGCATGAGCTCGTTGCCCTGGATGCCAGGATCAGTCGTTGGCGTAGATGTTCACATCCTTGGTTTCGCGGATGAACAGCGAGCCGATGACCAGGGTGATGCCAGCGATGATGATCGGGTACCAGAGCCCGTAGTAGATGTTGCCGTTCTGGGCCACCAGGGCAAACGAGATGGTGGGCAGCAGGCCGCCGAACCAGCCATTGCCGATGTGATACGGCAGCGACATCGAGGTGTAGCGGATCCGGGTCGGGAACATTTCCACCAGCATGGCCGCGATCGGGCCGTACACCATGGTCACGTAGATCACCAGGATGACGAGGATCACCAGCACCATGATGGTGTTCATCTGCGCGGGGTCCGCCTTGGTCGGGTAGCCGGCCGAGGCCATCGATTCGCCCACCTGCTTCTTGAACGCGGCGATCTGTTTCTTGCTGACGTCGTCGAAGCTGTGGCCCGCCGGTACCAGTGCGGCGTTGAAGGAGGCAATCTCCTTGTCGCCGATCTTCACCGATGCCACCGTGCCGGCCGGGGCTTCCACGACTTCATAGCTGGCCGAGGCTTGTGCCAGGGTCCGCTTGACGATGTCGCAGGAGCTGCGGAAATCGATTTCGCGGGCGATCGGGCTGCCCTGGAAGGAGCATTGCTTCGGATCAGCGGTCACCACGATCTGGGCGCTTTGCTGCGCGCGTTCCAGCGCCGGGTTGGCGTAGTGGGTGAGGGCCTTGAACAGCGGGAAGTAGGTCAGCATCGCCAGCGCGCAGCCGGCCATGATGATCCACTTGCGGCCAACCTTGTCCGACAGCGAGCCGAAGAAGATGAAGAAGGGCGTGCCGATCACCAGGGCGCCCGCGATCAGCAGGTTGGCGGTGGTGGCGTCGACCTTCAGCACCTGGGTCAGGAAGAACAGCGAGTAGAACTGGCCCGTGTACCAGACCACGGCCTGGCCGGCGGTCAGGCCCACCAGCGCCAGGATCACGATCTTCAGGTTGCGCCACTGGCCGAACGACTCGGTCAGCGGTGCCTTGGAGGTCTTGCCCTCGGCCTTCATTTTCTGGAAGGCGGGCGATTCGCTCATCGACAGGCGGATATACACCGATACGCCGAGCAGCAGGATCGAAACGAGGAACGGAATGCGCCAGCCCCATACGTCGAAGTTCGGACCGGTCAGGTTGCGGCACACCAGGATCACGATCAGCGACAGGAACAGGCCGAGCGTGGCGGTGGTCTGGATCCAGGCCGTGTACGCGCCGCGCTTGCCGTGCGGCGCGTGCTCGGCCACATAGGTGGCAGCACCGCCGTACTCGCCGCCGAGCGCGAGGCCCTGTAGCATGCGCAGCCCGATCAGGATGATCGGGGCGGCCCAGCCAATGGTGTTGAAGCCCGGCAACAGGCCCACGATGAAGGTCGAGACCCCCATGATCAGGATTGTCACCAGGAAGGTGTACTTGCGCCCGATCATGTCACCCAGGCGGCCGAATACCAGCGCGCCGAACGGGCGCACGATAAAGCCAGCGGCAAAGGCGAGCAGCGCGAAGATGAAGGCCGCGGTCGGATCCAGCCCGGCGAAGAACTGCTTGGCGATGATGGCCGCCAGCGAACCGTAAAGGTAAAAGTCGTACCACTCGAACACCGTGCCGAGCGAGGAGGCAAAAATCACCTTCCTCTCTTCGGCGGTCATTGCCGAGCTCTGGGCGCTGCTTCCGGGCACCGCCACGTTCTGTGCATTAGCCATTGTCTCCTCCGTTTGTGATCGGAATCTTTCGGGGCCGCATGCGCGCTCCAGCTCTAGCACGCACGATTACCTCCGAAGTTGCAATGGATTGTGGGTGGTGAAACTTACTGCGTTCTGACAATTTCCGCGCCGTACGCCGCAAAGTGCTCGGGGTATACGCTAGGCAAAAAACGGGCTTGGCATTGCTGCGCCGCGACGCGCGCGGCCGCGGAAAATCGCACCGGAACCAGTGTTAAGGGGCGCGTCTGTATTTCTTGCTATGCAGCATCGTCATGCTGCCGGGCGGGCGCGCCACCGTTGTCGGCATCTTCGTCATTGTCGCGGTTCATGCGCCAGGCATATAGCGCCGCCATCAGGACGTAGACGACCAGCGCCCCCTGCGCGCCGACCCAGAAGGAGAAGGGCCAGCCGAAGAAATCGAAGCGCAGCTCGCGGGCGAACCAGGCCACGCCGAAGGTGACCACGAACCAGATCGACAGCAGCACGGCGATCCAGCGCAGGTTGCGATGCCAGGCGCGCCGTTCGGACTGGTCGGCCTGGTCGCGCCCGCCGCGTGTGTGATCGGGATCGTTCATGCTGGCTCCAGGGTGGAGGGCCGGCGCAGCGTAATGCGGAAGCAGGCGCCGGCCAGGCGCGGCTCCGTCTGGTAGACGTGGTCGAGAATGCTGACGTCGCCGCCATGCTGCTGCACGATCTCTCGCACGATGGCCAGGCCCAGGCCACTGCCCTGGGTCTTGGTGCCGAGTACGCGGTAGAACCGCTCCATCACGCGCTCGCGTTCGGACACCGGGATGCCGGGCCCGGTGTCTTCCACTTCGAGATACGCGAAAGGCTCGAATGCATCGGCGCTGACCCGCACGGTAGCGTGGCCATCCGCGGGCGTGTAGCGGATGGCGTTGTCGATCAGGTTGTTGAGCATCTCCGTCAGCATCAGGCGGTTGCCTTGCACCATCACGGGGTGGTCGTCGGCATCCACGCCCAGATCGATGCGGCGCGCCCAGGCCTGCGGCAACCAGTCCTTGACCACTTCGCGCGCCAGGGCGGCCAGATCAAGCGGCGCCATGTTGCCCGCGCCGGCCAGGTTTTCCATGCGTGCCAGCGACAGCAGCTGCGTCACCATGTGGGCGGCGCGCTCCGAGCTGCCGGCGATCTGCGCCAGCGATTTGCGCAGTTCCTCCGGCGACTGTTCGCGCTGCGCCAGTTCCGCCTGCATGCGCAGCCCGGCCAGCGGCGTTTTCATCTGGTGGGCGGCATCGGCGATAAAGCGCTTTTGCGTCTGCACGGAAACGTCGAGCCGCGCCAGCAGGTCGTTGAACGAGGCCACCAGCGGCGTGATTTCCTGCGGTGCGGCGTGTTCGTCGATGGGGCTGGTGTCACCGGGATTGCGTGCGCGGATGCGCTGCTGGATCGCGGTCAGCGGGGCCAGCCCGCGCGTCAGGCCGAACCACACCAGCACCACCGCCAGCGGCAGGATCACGAACTGCGGCAGGATCACGCCCTTGATGATTTCGTTGGCCAGGCGCGCGCGCTTGTCGAGGGTTTCGCCAACCTGCACCAACACCGGCTGCGCGTCGCCGCCCTGCTCGAGATCGACATAGGTGTAGGCCACGCGCACGTCGTTGCCCGCGATGCGGTCGTCGCGCAGCGAGACCAGCCCGGCATGGCCGCGGTCGTCTTCGCCTGGCAGCGGCATGTCGTTGTCGCCGGCGACGAATTCGCCATGCGTGCCCACCACCTGGTAGTAGATATTGTCGGTTTCATCGGCGCGCAGGATCTCGCGCGCGGACAGCGGCAGTTGCAGCGTGACGCGCCCGTTGACCTCGCGCACCTGCTGCGAGAGCACAATGGCGCTGGCTTCCAGCGAGCGGTCGAAAGGGCCGTTGGCGATCGATTTTGCCACCAGGTAAGTCACCGCAATGCTCATCGGCCACAGCAGGAGCAGCGGCGCCAGCATCCAGTCCAGGATCTCGCCGAACAGCGAGCGCGGCGACGGGTGGCCGGCGCTGTCTTCAAGGTGTGGCAGGGYCCCGGCCAGCGCTTCGTCGCTGACGATCTCGTCAGGCGCGGAGGGAGGAGGGGCGGCGCGCGCGGGCCGCTGGCGCCGCCGGGGCAGTCGCAGCAGGCTCATTGGGAAAAGGTGTGGCAGGGCCTGGCGGCGTGGCCGGCAGGCAATGAAGCAAGGATGGCGCGGGTTCTGTTGCTGATTCCGATTCTAATGGCGACTCCTAGTCGTGCGCCACGGCGGCCTGGAATTTCTCCAGGCAGTAGCCCAGCCCGCGTACCGTGGCAATGCGGATGCCACCCACCTCGATCTTCTTGCGCAGCCGGTGCACGTAGACTTCGATGGCGTTGTTGCTGACTTCCTCGCCCCATTCGCACAGGTGGTCGACCAGCTGCTCCTTCGACACCAGCCGCCCGGTGCGGGTGAGCAGGATCTCCAGCAATCCCACTTCGCGCGCCGAGAGATCCAGCATCTGATCGTTCAGGTAGGCGATGCGGCCGACCTGGTCGAAGGCGAGCGGGCCGTGGTGGGTCAGCGTGGCGCCGCCGCCCGTGCCGCGCCGCACCAGCGCGCGCACCCGCGCTTCCAGCTCCGAGAGCGCGAAGGGCTTGGCCATGTAGTCGTCGGCGCCCAGGTCCAGGCCCTTGACACGTTCGTCAACGCCATCGGCCGCGGTCAGGATCAGCACCGGCAGCATGGCGCCGCGCGTGCGCAGCCGCTTGAGCACTTCCAGCCCCGGCATGCGCGGCAGGCCGAGATCGAGGATCAGCAGGTCGAAGGTCTGGGTCGACAGCGCGGAATCGGCTTCGACCCCGCTGGCCACATGGTCGACGGCATAGCCCGAGTGACGTAGCGAGCGCGTCAGGCCATCTGCCAGCACATCGTCATCTTCGGCGATCAGAATACGCATGGTTGTCTCCACCCTGGCCCGGCTGTGTCGCCCCTTTCCATCAAATGACGCGGGCGGGACTTGCCAAGCATACTGTTTTTTTATACAGTACCCGCTTATGCCGGTCGCATTCGATTTGTCTTCGATGCAAACCGGGCTTTACCGAATTTGTACTGGTTTTTTACCGAACGTTCGCCCCAATGTTTGCCCCTGCTGCCAGGTTCATCGTCATCAGGAGTTCGCGGCGCGGCGCGGGCTGGGCGGTTGCCCGAAAAAAGCGGGTGGCGCGCCACATGCGGCCTATTTATACACCATTGACGGAAGGACGACCATGGATGACGGCAAGAAGGCGAGTGCTGGCGTAAGCGCCGAAAAGCAGAAGGCGCTGGCGGCCGCGCTGGCCCAGATCGAGAAGCAGTTCGGCAAGGGCTCGATCATGAAAATGGGCGATGCCGAAGTCGAGCAGGATATCCAGGTCGTGTCCACCGGCTCGCTGGGCCTGGACATCGCGCTGGGCGTTGGCGGCCTGCCGCGCGGCCGCGTGGTGGAAATCTACGGTCCGGAATCCTCGGGCAAGACCACCCTGACGCTGCAGGTCGTGGCCGAGATGCAGAAGCTGGGCGGCACCTGCGCCTTTATCGACGCCGAGCATGCGCTCGACGTCAACTACGCCAGCAAGCTGGGCGTGGCGGTTGGCGATCTGCTGATCTCCCAGCCGGACACCGGCGAGCAGGCCCTGGAAATCACCGATGCGCTGGTGCGCTCGGGCTCGGTCGACCTGATCGTGATCGACTCGGTGGCGGCCCTGGTGCCCAAGGCCGAAATCGAAGGCGAGATGGGCGATTCGCTGCCTGGCCTGCAGGCCCGCCTGATGAGCCAGGCGTTGCGCAAGCTGACCGGCACCATCAAGCGCACCAACTGCCTGGTGATCTTCATCAACCAGATCCGCATGAAGATCGGCGTGATGTTCGGTTCGCCCGAAACCACCACCGGCGGCAATGCGCTGAAGTTCTACGCCTCGGTGCGCCTGGATATCCGCCGCATCGGCTCGATCAAGAAGGGCGACGAGGTGATCGGCAACGAAACCAAGGTCAAGGTGGTCAAGAACAAGGTCTCGCCGCCGTTCCGCGAAGCCTTCTTCGACATCCTGTATGGCCAGGGCATCTCGCGCCAGGGCGAAATCATCGACCTGGGCGTGGACGCCAAGATCGTCGAGAAGTCCGGCGCCTGGTACAGCTACAAGGGCGAGAAGATCGGCCAGGGCAAGGACAACGCGCGTGAATACCTGCGCGAAAATCCCGATATCGCCGACGAGATCGAAAACAAGGTGCGCGAATCGCTGGGCGTGGTGCTGATGAATGGCACGCCGGCCGCCGCTGTGGCCACCGCCGAAGACTGAGCTTCGCCGGCCGGGGCGCTCCCGGCCGCGAACCCCGCCCGGGGCGGCACGCGCAGCGACGCGCGCCGCCCCGGTTTGCGTTTTTGAAGCGCATTTTCACAGCTCGATGTCGAGCTCACACTGCCGAGCTCCATCCTCATGGCCACCCGTCCCCCTCTTTCCCTGAAGGCCCGCGCCGTAGGCTACCTGTCGCGGCGCGAGCACAGCCGGGCGGAGCTGGCACGCAAGCTGGCCCCGCACGCCGAATCGCCCGAAGCCCTTGAGCAATTGCTGGATGCGCTGGAGCGCGAGAACTGGCTGTCCAACGAGCGCTTCGTCGATAGCCTGGTGCACCGGCGCGCCAGCCGCTATGGCGCCGCCCGCGTCATGCAGGAAGCCCGCACCCACCAGCTCGGCGGCGAACAGCTCGCCGACCTGCAGGAGCGCCTGTGCGGCTCCGAACTGGAGCGTGGCCGCGCGGTCTGGCAGAAGCGTTTCGGCACGCCACCCGCCACGCCCGAGGAAAAGGCCAGGCAGATCCGCTTTCTGGTGGCGCGCGGTTTTTCCCGCTCGGTGGTGAGCCAGGTGATCAAGGGGGCGGATGAGTGGCTGGACGGCAGCGATTGATGCCGTGGGCGGACCTGCCGGATCGCGGTCCGAAGTGATGCCGCGATGGCGTCTTGCACCGGCGCGGTGCGCATACCTGTTTTGTCAGTAGGCGTATTCCGCGCTGACCGCATGTGATCCGGGCACCGGTTCAGTCCCGCGCATCCGCGCATTTTGACGCTCCACAGCGCTTGCCCGTCACACGACAATTCCCGGCAACAGCCCTGGGTGCAGTTTGTTCCCGGCCAAAGTTGTCCGGCATGTTAAAATCCTGCGGTTTTCCGGCCCAGCCGTCCTTTTCTCCCGCTCCTGCCTGGTGTTATGCCGCTTTCCCCGCCCGTCAATCGCGCCCTGCGCCACCGCCGTGCCATCACGGCCGAGGCCTATCTTAGGGACGATGGCCTATGGGATATCGAAGCGCGCCTGACCGACACCAAGCCCCGCGAGATCCCGCTTGCCGGTGGTGGCGTGCGCCCGTTGGGCGAGCCGCTGCATGATTTGTGGCTGCGCATCACCATTGACCTGCGCATGAACGTCGTGGACGCCGACGCCTGTTCCGACTGGGTACCGTATCCCGGCCAGTGCGACACCATCGGCCCGGCCTATCGCAAGCTGATCGGCCTGAACCTGATGAAGGGTTTCCGCAAGGCGGTGAAAGAGCGCCTGTCCGGCGTGTCGGGCTGCACCCACCTGACCGAGCTGGCCGGCGTGCTGCCGACCACCGCGATCCAGGCCTTTGCCGGCGACGTGTTCAATATCCGTGACGCCGGCACCGAAGACACCAATCCCGAACCGCCTTACCAGTTGCACGGCTGCCATGCCCTGCATTTCGAAGGTGAGGTGGTGCGCCAGTTTTACCCGCGCTGGTATGGTCACCAGCCAAAGCCGAGGATCAAGACCGAAGGGTCGCCGATCCCGGCGGCGCAACCTTCGGAGGCGCTCGCCGCCACCGATGGCGGCGCCACGTCCCGCAGGCCTACCGGCACCTCTGGCTAAGCCAGGCCGGCCTGCTATCCGCCGAGATTCCATCTCCACTTTTTACGCCTACCCGAAAGGAAACACGCATGARTATCCATGAGTACCAAGGCAAGGAAATCCTGCGCAAATACAATGTGCCGGTTCMGCGCGGCATCCCCGCGTTCTCGGTCGATGAGGCCCTGAAGGCTGCTGAACAACTGGGCGGCCCGGTATGGGTCGTCAAAGCGCAGATCCACGCGGGCGGCCGCGGCAAGGGTGGCGGCGTGAAGGTGGCCAAGAGCATCGACGAGGTCAAGACCTACGCCAGCAACATCCTGGGCATGACGCTGGTCACGCACCAGACCGGCCCGGAAGGCAAGAAGGTCAACCGCCTGCTGATCGAAGAAGGCGCGGACATCAAGAAGGAACTGTACGTCAGCCTGGTCGTCGATCGCGTTTCGCAAAAGGTGGCCCTGATGGCCTCCAGCGAAGGCGGCATGGACATCGAAGAAGTCGCTGCCCACAGCCCGGAAAAGATCCACACGCTGATCATCGATCCGTCGGCCGGCCTGCTCGACGCGGACGCTGACGACATCGCCCGCAAGATCGGCGTGCCCGACGCAAGCGTGGCGCAAGCCCGCCAGGCCCTGCAAGGCCTGTACAAGGCATTCTGGGACACGGACGCCTCGCTGGCTGAAATCAACCCGCTGATCCTGACCGGCGACGGCAAGGTGATCGCGCTCGACGCCAAGTTCAACTTCGACTCCAACGCCCTGTTCCGTCACCCGGAAATCGTCGCTTACCGCGACCTGGACGAAGAAGATCCGGCTGAAATCGAAGCTTCGAAGTTCGACCTGGCCTACATCTCGCTGGACGGCAATATCGGCTGCCTGGTGAACGGCGCCGGCCTGGCCATGGCCACCATGGACACCATCAAGTTGTTCGGCGGCGAGCCGGCCAACTTCCTCGACGTGGGCGGCGGTGCCACCACCGAGAAGGTGACCGAAGCCTTCAAGCTGATGCTCAAGAACCCGAACCTGAAGGCCATCCTGGTCAACATCTTCGGCGGCATCATGCGTTGCGACGTGATCGCCGAAGGCGTGATCGCTGCATCCAAGGCCGTGTCGCTGTCCGTGCCGCTGGTCGTGCGCATGAAGGGTACCAACGAAGAGATCGGCAAGAAGATGCTGGCCGACTCGGGCCTGCCCATCATCGCGGCCGACACCATGGAAGAAGCCGCCCAGAAGGTCGTGGCCGCTGCCGCGGGCAAGTAAGCCAGACGCGAACACGAACGCCAGCAGCGCGCCGGGGCCAGGCCTTCGCGCGCTGCTTTGAGCCAAGCAAAGGATTACAGCATGTCGATTCTGATCAATAAAGACACCAAGGTCATCACCCAGGGCATCACCGGTAAGACCGGCCAGTTCCACACCCGTGGCTGCCGCGACTACGCCAACGGCAAGAACTGCTTCGTTGCCGGCGTGAACCCGAAGAAAGCCGGCGAAGACTTCGAAGGCATTCCCATCTACGCCAGCGTCAAGGATGCCAAGGCATCGACGGGCGCCACCGTTTCCGTGATCTACGTGCCGCCCGCCGGCGCCGCTGCCGCGATCTGGGAAGCCGTTGACGCTGACCTGGACCTGGTGGTCTGCATCACCGAAGGCATCCCCGTGCGCGACATGATGGAGCTCAAGGACAAGATGGTGAAGGGCAACAAGAAGACCTTGCTGCTCGGACCCAACTGCCCGGGCCTGATCACGCCTGATGAAATCAAGATCGGCATCATGCCGGGCCACATCCACCGCAAGGGCCGCATCGGCGTGGTGTCGCGCTCGGGCACGCTGACCTATGAAGCGGTGGGTCAGCTGACCGCGCTGGGCATGGGCCAGTCGTCGGCAGTGGGCATTGGTGGCGACCCCATCAACGGCCTGAAGCACATCGACATCATGAAGATGTTCAACGACGATCCCGAAACGGACGCCGTGGTCATGATCGGCGAAATCGGTGGCCCGGACGAAGCCAACGCGGCTTACTGGATCAAGGAAAACATGAAGAAGCCGGTGGTTGGCTTTATCGCTGGCGTGACCGCGCCTCCGGGCAAGCGCATGGGCCACGCCGGCGCGCTGATCTCGGGCGGTGCCGACACGGCGCAAGCCAAGCTGGAAATCATGGAAGCCTGCGGTATCAAGGTCACCAAGAATCCGTCGGAAATGGCTCGCCTGCTCAAGTCGATCCTGTAATACCGAACAGCAGCTTTTCCGCCCGCGGGCGGGAGAGATTGCCGGAGCCGGTGCGGCTGCATGACTGCAACCGCACATCGGACCTCGATGCCCCCGCCTCCGTGCGGGGGCATCTCATTCTGGAGCGCCAGTCACCTAGGGTATCTCCGGAGGCGCGCGACATGCCGATTGAAACCGAATCGAAAGCTTGATACGGTAAATCTTCATGTCTGAAGACTCAGACATCCGAAATTCCGTAAGCACCGGTGATAATCGGTACATATGTGGCGTTCGAATCATAATTTAGAAACTCGAGGAGCTTTACCGTGGAACTGCTGTCCTCCACTGCGTTCTGGATCGCGTTGGGATCCATCATCCTGACCAACATCGTGCTCTCCGGCGACAACGCCGTGGTGATCGCACTGGCCTCCCGCAACCTGCCGCCCGCCCAGCAGAAGAAAGCCATCTTCTGGGGCAGTGCCGCCGCCATCATCATGCGTGTGGTGCTGACGGTGGCCGCGGTCAAGCTGCTGAGCCTGCCTTACCTGAAGATCGTCGGCGCCTTGCTGCTGGTCTACATCGGCGTGCAGCTGCTGACCGGCGAAGACGACGAGGACGGCCACGACGCCAAGGACAATATCTGGTCCGCGATCCGCACCATCCTGATCGCCGACCTGGTGATGTCGCTCGACAACGTGGTGGCCGTGGCCGCCGCGGCGCAGAAGGGGCCGGAAGGCAGCCAGCTGATGCTGCTGATCGTTGGCCTGGGCCTGTCGATTCCCMTGATCGTGTTCGGCAGCACCATCCTGCTCAAGGTCATGGACCGCTTCCCCATCATCATCGTGCTGGGCGCGGCGCTGCTGGGCTACCTGGCAGGCGAGATGCTGGTGAGCGATCCGGTGGACGCCGCGTGGTTCGAGATGCATGTGCCGCATGCGCACCTGGTGTTTGGCGCAATCGGCGCGGCGCTGGTGGTGGTGGTGGGCAAGCTGCTGCAGAAACGGTCGGTACAACCGGCCTGACGGACAATAGTCCGTCGGCAGACGGTCTGTCGATGGACGGGCCGCACGGCAGCGTGCGGCCCGTCCGGAAAGAAAAAGCGCCTTCGGGCGCTTTTTCTTTGCCTGCTCCCCGAGCTATCATCCGCCTTTTGCCAACAAGGCATAACAAGGCGCCCCGCATGCTGCCCTCCCGGTCAGCCATACCTCTCAGCTTCCTCGCCGTCGCACTGATTGCGCCGCTACTGGTCTCCCGTCACACGCTCCCCATTGCCACTTTCTATGGCGAATGGGCCTCGGCATTGCTGTTCGCGCTGGCCGTCATCGCGCTTGCTGCCGTGGCAAACCCGCAAGCCTCGGGGCTCGCTTATCGGGACGTTCCCGCTCAGTTCCCGTGGATCGTCGTATTTGCCCTCTGGCTGATCGCCACCGGCGTCACGCAAGGGCTAACCGGCATGAGGGACCTGTCGGGCAGCCGGCTGATCACCGAACTCGTGCTCGCGCTTGCCGCCGCAGTGATATGGGCAGCCTGGCGGCAAGGCCGGACAGCGTCTCCGCTCGAGCGCCAGGCGATGACCGATGCGCTCGCGATTGCCTGGCTGGTGGCCGGATTGCTCGGCACGCTGGCGCAGTGGGTCCAGGTCTTCGGCCTGGAGTCCGACACGTTCGGGATGGTCTCCACCTACTTCTACGACGACAACCGACGCCTGTGGGGCAACCTCAACCAGCCCAATCACCAGGCCACGGTTGAGGGCCTGGCGCTTGCGGCAGCCGTGTGGCTGGCCGCGCGCGGCTGGCTGCGACCACCAGCCTGGCTGGCGGCGGTGCTGTTGCTGGAGAGCGGTATCGTGTTGTCCGGATCGCGCACCGGTGTCCTCCATGTCGGGCTGGCCTCGGCCTACGCATTGCTCGCCGCATGGATGGCGCGCGGGGCAGGGCGGGACGGGCCGGGTGCGATGCAACGTCCGGGCCATGCCGGTCACAACCCCATGAGCCGGCCAGCCGGGCTTGCCTTCGCCGCGGTGGCGATGGTGGTGGTGCTGGTGATCCTGCAGCCGCTGATGAAGAGCGCCGGGCACGTCTTCGACTGGCGCCTGTTCGATACGCTGGCGCAGTTGGGGCAAGCCGACCAGGTGTCGGCGCGCGGGGCGCTGTGGTCCCACGCCTGGGCAATGTTCCGCGCGCATCCCTGGCTGGGGGTGAGCTGGGGCGAGTTCGGCTGGGCGCAGTTCCAGCAGCTGGCGCAAGTCGGCGTGACGGTGGAAATGTCCCTGCATGCGCACAACGCGCTGCTGGACCTGCTGGCGAAAACGGGCCTGGTCGGCACCGCCGGTGTCGTGCTCTCATTGCTGGCGTGGCTATGGCGTGTAGCGCACCGGCGGCTGTGGCTTGGAGACGGGCCGGACCGGGCGCAGACGGTGGTGGTGCTCACGTGGCTGGCGATGCTATGCGCACATTCGATGCTGGAGTACCCGCTGCACTACCTGTATTTCATGCTGCCGTTCTGCTTCATGCTGGGCTGGCTGGAGCCCTCGGGGTTCGGCCGCGTGCGCACGCCGCGCTGGCTTGCCGTGCTGGCCGTTGGGGCGTTCATCGGCGCTACGACCGTCATCCTTGCCACCATGTGGCAGGACTACCGGCGTGCCGAGGCACGCGAATATGCGCGTGACGAACACCGGAAAGCGCTGCCGATGCCGCATTTCTGGTTTCGCCAGGCCGCCGCGGCGGATGCGACCGAGGATGCCAGGATCACGCCGGAGAATGCAGCGCAGCTGCTGGCGCCCCATATCGCCGCCGTCCACCTGCTGCCCACGCCTACGCTGATTGCCCGCACCGCCTGGCTGCTGGCCTTGAGCGGCGATCCCGTTCAGGGCCGCGCATGGCTGGAGCGCCTGCATTTCTACTTTGCTGGCGACGAGGCAAACCAGTTCGCCGAACTGGCCCGCTTCTGCGCCGAAGTCGACGCGGCGGCGCGGCCGCGCGATTTCTGCGACTGGGTGAAGGCGCGCAACAAGGGCAAGCCGGAATAAGCGCTCCACGGCGGGCGGATCGCGGCGCGCGGAGTCTGCCCGTACGCGGCTGCGGCACCCCGGGCCGGGGCTCGCAGGGTTACTGCGGCGGGTAGTAGCCCGGAGGGGGCGGCGGATAGTAGTAAGTCGGGGCGGCAGGCCGCGGGGCCGCCGCCATATTGCCGTAGACCGGCACCCGATGACCGCTGGCGTACATGCACTGCACATAAGCAGCGTCGTACTGGCGCTGGCTGCCGTAGCCGGCGTATTGGGCATTACTCGAGCCGATCGCCGCGCCGGTGAGCAGGCCGATGCCCGCACCCACTGCCGCGCCGGAGCCGCCATTGAACGCCGCACCCGCTGCCGCTCCCAGCGCGGTGCCGACCGCGGCGCTGCCGACCGCGCTGTTGGTTGCCGCCTGGTTTGCGGTCACGCCGCCCACCTGGCCGAAGGCGAACTGGCGGCAGGCATAGTCGTCGGCCCGGAACTGGTCGAAGTTCTTGCCGGTGCCTGGCAGCACCATCACACTGGGACCGCTGGGCATCACGGCACAGCCGGCCAGAACAAGCGCTGCCAGCGGCAGGCTCAGCAAGATCGGGAGTCCAGGCAAGCTGGGACGGTCAAAGGCTTTCATCTCGGCACCTCGGTACCTCGGTCATCGAAACATCGCACACAGCGGTGCTGCGCGCCGCAGGTTGGAAACGCGCGCTCCAGGCGCTAGGCGGGTGGCTGCGCTGGAACCTTCTGCCAGCCGCCGGGGCACGCCTTGATATACGGATAGTAGCCATCCGGCCTGGCGCAGTGATACCAGTACGCCTCCTGCCGGGGCGCCGGTGCCGCGACAGCGCCGCTGTTCATTTCCCACGATCCGTCCTGGCCCTGCTCTATGTATTGCGGTGGAGAACTCGGCACTCCCACTGCCGCGGGCGGATAGTAGTAGCCAGGAGGGTAGTAGTAGGGGGAGTAGGGGTAGCCCCAACCGTATCCATACCCAAAGCCGGGCCCGACATAGATCCCCACGCTCCCGTGCCAGCCGCCATGCCAGCCACCGCCGCCGTGCCAGCCGCCGCCCCCGTGCCAGCCGCCGCCCCCGTGCCAGCCTCCCCCGCCATGTCCGCCGCCGCCGCCTCCACCGTGGCCGCCGCCTGCCAGGGCCGTCCCGCCCGCACTCAGCGCCGCCAACACCAGCAAAAGCTGGCCAACCCTACGCCCGTTCATGTTGCTCACCCTGGATCGACGCGGAACGATGTCCCGCGGGGCTGCACCTGCACCCCCTTAACTGCATTGAATACCAATTTGACGCATGTGGCGCGGTGCCCCCTGCTGGCGAAATGCGGCGTTACGCTTGTTACAGCGGAAGGGGCCACGGCGTAAGCGTGTGTCATGGCGGATAAGAGAGGCGGGGGGCTGTGATGCGGATCGGATACTTGCAGGCGCGCGCCAGAGATCCGGCGGGATCCATCTTTGATTGCTGTGGGCCACCGCCCGCCCTGCAAGCGCAGAGGGGAGAAATCCCTGGATGAAGTCGAAACCAAGAACGTAACGGGCTCCTGCGGTGCGTCAATCGTTTGTGTCTTGGGGATAACCGATGTTGTTGGTAATTTTGATGGCATCGAACTGGATACCAGGAAAATCATTGTTCGATCGGATCCGTCCAAGGAGATGGTTCTTGGATTTGATAAGGGAATTTCGTCGGACCATAATGGCGTCGCGCGCATCCCGACAAAATCTGGAAATAGATTGCTGGTCAGGGGAAAGTGTGGTGGAAGTGCCTTAAGTAGAAGCAAGGCTTAGTGTGCTATTCGGAATGCCTGGGAATTTGGCCGAAAGCTATCGTGGATAGCGCTTTTTCGGAGTAGTGTTCAGACCATTGCCGGTAGTGTCGCCTACTGTGAGCGGGCTTTCGGGGCCCCGCGTCGCCGGGGTGGCGACGCGGGGTATAAAGTAGAGCCTACGCAGACTCACTGCGCCTTGAGATAACCTACGTAGTAGATGCCGATGACTCTGCCAAGGGGATCCTGTATCGGTTCATAGCCTGTGATATAGGACTTTCCGAGAATGTCGGCATCGCCATAGTACGCGCCACCGCCGCGAATTGCCGCGATAGCCTTGCCGTTGGGATCGAGTACGGTGCCAATGGCGCGCGACCCATCGTCTTTCTGCACATTCGTTGCCACACGGATGAATTCCTCACCGCTCTTCACGAATAGCGTTGCGGTACCGCCCACCGTGTTTTTCACATCGTCAACCACGGCAAAGTTATTGTTCATCTTGTTAGCGCCAAAATACAAGGCCGGTGCGGGTTTTCCGGCAACGGCTTCTTCTCCTTTGATCGCCGGTGCGCCCAAATTGAGCACTTTCATCTTCAACAGCACCATGGCGTATCTGACGTTGTCCACCGATTGTGCGTGACCCACGGTGGGGAGAAAAATCGAGAATGCAATTCCATGTGCCGCCAGGACAACCCAGCGTAAAATGAAATTCGTCCGCTTTACATTCGGCATCATGTCATCTCCGAACAGGATTGCCGATGCAACGGGGCGGCAACATCCCCGGGACAGGATCGATTGCCCATTCATCCGTCTGGAGTATAGGTTGCCGTGATTTGCTTACCAGCACGATGGCAAATAGCACTTATGGAGACCATTACTTGGGGACAGCGGGAATTTCAACGAATTGGGCGCGATCGAAGTCGTTGCTTCCGGTGGAAATCCGTTGCGCGAAACCCGTGCCTGCCGCTTGTTCCCAATGCCGCATCGATTCCATCTCCCGTGACCATTTGGAGAAAATTTGGTCAAAATCGATTCTGCGTCACTCCATGGCATCCGTTGCCGTCAAGGCAATGAGGCAATTGGTCAGCAGGGCGGGTGATGACGTGCGTCAGGCTAAGGCTTATAAAACAATCGCTTAACTGTCGCCGGCCACCCAGTCCCCCGACTTCCCCCCATGCTTCTCCAGCAACTTCACATCCCCCATCACCATCCCCCGGTCCACCGCCTTGCACATGTCATAGATGGTCAGCAGGGCCACCTGCACGCCGGTCAGCGCTTCCATCTCCACGCCGGTCTGGCCGTGCGTCTCGGTGCGCACGGTGCAGCGGATGGTGCCGCTGGCTTCGTCCAGCGCATAGTCCACCGCTACCTTGGTGAGCGAGATCGGGTGGCATAGCGGGATCAGGTCGGAGGTGCGCTTGGTGGCCATGATGGCGGCCACGCGGGCAATGCCGAGCACATCGCCTTTCTTGGCGGTGCCGTCCCGCACGAGCGCGAATGTGGCGGGCAGCATGGTGATGGTGCCGGTGGCCACGGCCACGCGGTGGCTATGGGCCTTGGCGCCGACGTCTACCATATGGGCTTGTCCGGCTGAATCGAAATGGGTGAGCTGGCTCATGGCATGGACCTGCGGAGTCGAGAGGAAAGCGTGGCGGAGGCGTCCGCCGCATTTGCCGCGCTAGCCGGGGCAGGGCGTGGCAAGACCGGGCGATGCCCGGTGGGAATGGCCTCCGGAGGCCGCTATCATAGCAATATGCGCAAGAACCAAACGCTCGCCGGAGCGCTCTCCTCGCCCGCCCGACAGGCGCGCCTCAAATCTCGCATGGGCCCCGTGCGCCATGCCGATGCCGTTCCCGCGGCCGTACCCCTGCGCGCGTCCGCGAAACCGGGGCGCTTTGCGCGCCGTTCGCTGGCGGCACTGTTGGCGCTGACGATGGCGTTACCCGCCTGGCCCCAGCAGCGCGTGTTGCTGAACGATCCCGCGCGCACCGCCGCAGCCGCCACCACGGGGACGGATGGCGGTGGCAGCGACCAGGTCTACGACAACCTGAACCGCAGCGTCAAGGCGGGGCAGAAGTCCGAATTCGGGCTGCGCAGCAACAACACGGTGGTAGAGACCAACGGCGCGCAGTTGCCCGACCTGGGAGACCCGTCCACGGCGTCGCTGACGCCCGATATGGAAAAGCGCCTGGGCGATCGCATCATGCGCGATATCCGGCGCGATCCGGACTATGTGTCGGATCCGCTGCTGGCCGATTACCTGAACATGCTTGGTTATCGCCTGGTGCAGGCGGCGCGCCGGCAGAACATCTCCGGCTCCAACGGTGCCGGCACCTTTGCGACCGGCTTCGAGCTGTTCGCGGTGCGCGACCGTACCATCAATGCCTTTGCGCTGCCGGGCGGGTACATCGGCGTGCACACCGGCCTGCTGGTGCAGTCGGATACCGAGTCCGAGCTGGCTTCGGTGCTCGGCCACGAAATCGGCCACGTGATGCAGCGGCATATCGCGCGCGGCATCACCACGCAGGACCAGTCGATGTGGATCGCGCTGGCATCGATGGTGCTCGCGGGACTGGCGGCCACCAAGAGCGGCGATGCGGCCGCGGCGCTGGCCATGGGCGGGCAGGCGGCCGCCATCTCCAACCAGTTGTCGTTCTCGCGCGGGGCGGAACGGGAGGCCGACCGGGTCGGGTTCCAGATCATGACCGCCGCCGGCTTCGATCCGCAGGGCATGCCTGACTTCTTCAAGCGGCTGCAGCGGGTGATGGGCATCTCGGAGAATTCGGTGCCGGCCTACGTGCGCACCCACCCGCTCACCTCGGAGCGGATCGCCGACATGCAGGACCGCGTAAGCCATGTGGCGGTGCGCAAGGTGCCAAATACCCCGGAATACGAGTTCGCTCGCATGCGTGCGCGCATCATCCAGGAAACCACGCCTAGCGACCTGCAGAACGTGCGTGCCGCGCTGCAGACGCAACTGGCGGCAGCTTCACCGGTGCGCTTGCCGGCGCTGTATTACGGGATGGCTTTCGCCGAGCAGCGGCTGGGCCGCAACGCTGCCGCGGAGCAGTCCCTGGCCGAAGCCCGCCGGCTGTACGGCAATATTCCCGGCGCCACTTCCGGCAGCGCCATGCTCGATGTGATGGCGATCGAGCTGGCGCGCGCGCAGGGCCGGCAGCAGGATGCGCTGAATCAGGCCATGGTATCGATGAAGGCGTTTCCGCTGTCGCACGCGGTGGCGCTGAGCTACGCGGCGACCTTGCTCGGTGCCGGCCGGACGGACCAGGCGGTGACCTTCCTGCGCGAACGCACGCGCGAAGAGGTCGCGCGTTCCGAGTGGTGGGACATGCTGGCGCGGGCCTATGCCGCGCAGGGCCGGCGTGTACAGCAGCACCAGGCGCTGGCGGAGAAGTATGCGGTCGATGGCGCCTACCAGGCCGCCATCGAGCAGTTGCAGATCGCGCGCAAGGCGGGCGATGGCGATTTCTACACGCTGTCGGAGGTCGATGCGCGCCTGCACCAGCTGGAGCGCCAGTTCCGCGAAGAGAAGCAGGACAGCAAGGGCATGCCTAACTGACGGCCACGCCCGCTACCGCTGTTCCCGCCGCCGCCGCTCAGGCGGCCTGCTCGCCCGCGGGCGGCAGCGGCTGGCGCACGAAGCCGTAGCGCGTCGGCACCTCGTCTTCGACAATCGGTTCGATCGCCACGTCGGTACCGTTGAAATGAAACACGCCGAGATTGCCGCCGCACGCCTCGCCGTGCCAGGTGCAGGCGCTGCTGAAGGCATCGAGGTCATGGTCGTGCAGCAGCGCGACCTGCGGCTTGCCCGCATTCCCGCTCTCTCCTTCCACCTCGCCGACCAGCAGCACATTGCCATGCTCGTCCGCATGGCAGGCGCGCAGCGCGAAGGCGTGCTGCGATGTGGTCCGCAGCTGGCCCTGATGCAGCCGCGCGATCCACGGCGCGTAGGCCAGCGACACGAACACGCGCTGCGGGCCGTTCTGGAAGTACCAGGCACCGCGCTCGTCGTGCTGGTAGTTGCGCTCGATAAACGCGATCAGCGCTTCGTGCCGGATCGGGTCGCCGGACAGGCCGTGCTGCTGGGCGTACTCGTTGCGCATGCGCCATTGCCCGCGCCGGTCCAGCGCCAGCCAGCCGTAGCAGTTGGGGACGTTGGGCCAGCGGGCCATTGCTTGCTTGACTGTGTCATCCATCGTCGCTGTCTCCTTGCGGGGCCGTTCATGCCGTCCATGAAGGGCATCCCGCTCGCATTCATTCAGGTGGCCGCCCGGGTTTGCCATCCGTTCGCAACGGGTGTGCGGGGCTGCGCCGGCGCGCTAAGCCACGGCGTCGAAAAACCGCAGGATGCGCGCCGGCAGCCACTCGATATGCCCCGCATAGGGCAGTACCGGCAACACGCGCAGCTTATCTTCGCGCGGCGTCATGAAACCGACGTGACCACCGTGCTCTGGCTGCTCCAGCCAGACCTGCGGGCTGACGTCGGCCGGGCCCGGCAGGTGGCGCGCCGGCAGGAAGGGGTCGTTGCGCGCGTTGAGCACCAGCGTGGGCACGGCGATGCGGTCGAGCACGGGCTTGCTGGAGGCGCGCGCCCAGTAATCGTCGGTGTCGCGAAAGCCATGCAGCGGCGCCGTGACGATATTGTCGAAGGCGTACAGGTCGCGGCTGGCGAGCATGGCTTCCCGGTCGAACAGGCCGGGATACTGCTTTAGCTTGGCCAGGGACTTGCGCTTGAGGGTTTGCAGGAACATGCGCGTGTACAGCATGTTGAAGCCCTGCGACAGCGCCGCGCCACCGCCGGCCAGGTCCAGCGGCGCCGACACCGACGCCGCGGCGCCGATGAAGGCCGCGCCGCTGCCCTGTTCGCCGAGCAGGCGCAGCAGGGCATTGCCGCCCAGCGAGATGCCGACCACCAGCAGCTTGCGCCCATGCGCGCAATACTGCCTGTGCAGCCGTTCCAGGATCCAGTGGACCTCCTCCGAGTCGCCGGAGTGATAGAAACGCGGCGCCAGGTTCAGCTCTCCCGAGCAGCCGCGAAAGTGCGGGACCACGCCCTGCCATCCGCGCGCGGCCAGCGCATGCATCATGGCCTGCGCGTAGTGGCTGCCAGAGTCGCCTTCCAGGCCGTGGAACATCACCAGCAGCGGGGTATCGGGCGCCACCGGGTGCGTGGTCCAGTCGAGGTCGACGAAGTCGTCGTCGGGCGCGGTCCAGCGCTCGCGCTTGAAGGCCACGCGCGCAGGGCGCTGCGTGAAGCGCGCCGGGATGATGGTCTGGGCGTGGCCGCCGGAGAGCCACCACGGCATGCGGCGGCCGCCGCCGAACGAGGAGGCGCCCGGAACGGGTGACACCGCCCCTGGGGGGCTGTGGTGCGATGGCGGAAGCTGGCTCATGCCTGGATGCTTGGAGCTGGCGGGCTGCCGGGCCGTGGCGCCGCGCCGGATCCCGCTAGTGAAGCGCCTGGCCCGGCGCCGTGCTGACGGTGGCGACCTGGCTGGCGTTGGCCGGGCTGCAATGGATATGCGCCAGTCGCCAGCCCTCGTGGTTCTGCATCAGCACATAGGTGGTGTGCACGTAGAGGTCGGCTTCGATGCGGTCGTCGCCGAAGCGCAGGGCTTCGGTCACGTCGAAGATGGCGACCCCCATCGAGGTGTGGCTGCTGGTCTCGATCACGTCGATCAGCACCGGCTGCAAGGCCAGCAACTGCGCGAAGGCCTGGCGCAGGTGCTCGTGGCCGATCAGGCGCTGGCCGTCGGGCATCACGCACGTTACCGAATCCTCATCCAGCCACAGGCGCAGGGCGCCGTCCGCATCGCGCAGCTTCATGGCCTCGCGAAAGGCTTCTACGATGTCTTCGGCGGAATCGAACAGGCGGGCAAAACGAGGCATGGTGGACTGGGCTCAGGGATTCGTTGGCCGGATGATTACGAACGGCGGGTCAGCGCTTCAGGCCCGGTGCAGGAGCTTGCGCAGCTCCACAAACACCATTTCGGGCTCGATGTCCTTCAGGCACCGCAAGTGTCCGAGGGGGCACTCACGCTTGAAGCACGGACTGCATTCGAGCTGCAGCCACATGATACTCGCAGCCTGCGACAGCGGGGGAGTGTGGCGTGGGTCACTGGAGCCGAACACCGCCACCTGCGGCCGGTTCAGCGCCGCGGTGACGTGCATCAGGCCGGAGTCGTTGCATACGGCGCCTTCGGCCATCGCCAGCAGGTCGACGGCGTCGTCGAGCGAGGTCTGGCCGCAGAGATTGCGCACGAACGGCGCGCCTTTGACGATCTCGTCGGCGATCGCGGCATCCTTGGGCGAGCCAAGCGTGATGATCTGCGCATACGGGAACGAGCGCTTGAGCATCTGCGCCAGTTCCGCGAAGTGCGCCGCCGGCCAGCGCTTGGCCGGGCCGAATTCCGCACCCGGGCAGAAGGCGATCAGGCGGGTCTGCGGCGCAATGCCGAAGCGCTCCGCGGTCTTGGCCATGCGCACCGGGTCGATGCGCAGGCGCGGCTCGGGCAGGTCTTCGGGCAGGCGCGCGCCTGGCTTGAGCGCCAGCCGCGCGTAGTGCTCGACCATGGGCGGGCGGTGGTCGCGCGGCGGGTTGCCGTGGCGGATATTGAGCAGGCCGAAGCGCGCTTCGCCGCGATAGCCCACGCGCAGCGGGATGCCGGCCAGCCAGGGAATCAGGGCCGACTTGAGCGAATTGGGCAGCACGTAGGCCGCGTCGTAGCCTTCGTTCTTGAGCTGCTGGGCGAACATCAGCCGTGCGGAGAGTTGCAGCTTGCCGTGCGCCAGTTCGCTGGGGAATACCTGGTGGATCTCGGGCATGCGTGCCAGCACCGGCGCCACCCATTTGGGGGCGAGTGCGTCGATCTGCAGGCGCGGATGGCGCGCTTTCATCAGCGCGAAGAGCGGCTGCGCCATCAGGGCGTCGCCGATCCAGTTGGGGGCGATGACGAGGGCTTTTTTCATGAATGGGGCGCTGCCGGAAGAATGGGCGTGGCGCGGTCTGCGCGCGCCACGCACGCCAACGCTCCGGCGCGCCGCTTGGCGGGCCGGAGCATCGGGGTGGTGCGGTGAAACGCGAGCCGTGTCAGTGGTGACCCTTGATGACGGTGCCTGGCTTGAGCTTGTAGACGGTACCGCAGTATGGGCATTTCACCTCGCCGGTGTCGGTCACGTCGAGGAAGACGCGCGGATGGTAATTCCAGGCGGGCGTATTGCCGGTGGGGCAGTGCAGGGGAAGATCTTCTGCGCCGATTTCGATTACGGATGCGGTTTGCGTCATGGTGTTGCGGGGATGGACTTGGTCTTTTGTCAGGACTAGGTAAGTGGCTGGCCGGTGTTCAGACCAGGGTCAGCCAGTGCTTGTATTGTTCGCTGGTGCCACCGACGGCGGCGAAGAAGGCATCCTGGATGCGCTTGGTCACCGGGCCGCGCCGGCCTTCGCCGATGACGCGGTCGTCGAGTTCGCGGATCGGCGTGACTTCGGCGGCGGTGCCGGTGAAGAACGCTTCGTCCGAGCAGTACACTTCGTCGCGCGTGATGCGCTTCTCGCGCACCTCGATGCCGAGATCGTGGGCGATGGTGAGGATCGCGTCGCGGGTGATGCCGTCCAGGCACGAGGCCAGGTCAGGCGTATAGATCACGCCGTTGCGCACCACGAACACGTTCTCGCCCGAGCCTTCGCTCACATAGCCTTCGGTATCCAGCAGCAGGGCCTCGTCGTAGCCGAGGCTGGTGGCTTCCTGGTTGGCCAGGATCGAGTTGATGTAATAGCCGCTGGCCTTGGCCCGCACCAGCGAGACATTGACGTGATGGCGGGTGAAGGAGGAGGTCTTGACGCGGATGCCGCGCTCCATGCCTTCTTCGCCCAGGTAGGCGCCCCAGGGCCATGCGGCGATCGCCACGTGGATGGTGTTGCCCCTGGCCGAGACGCCGAGCTTTTCAGAGCCGATCCAGACCAGCGGGCGGATGTAGCAGGATTCGAGCTGGTTGGCTTTCACCACCTCGCGTTGCGCCGCCGCCAGCGTGGCCTCGTCGAACGGCATCTGCATCTGGAAGATCTTGGCCGAGTTGAACAGGCGGCGAGTGTGCTCCTTGAGGCGGAAGATCGCGGTCCCGGCCGGCGTCTTGTAGGCGCGTACGCCCTCGAACACGCCCATGCCGTAGTGCAGGGTATGGGTCAGCACGTGGATCTTGGCGTCGCGCCACTCGATCAGCTTGCCGTCCATCCAGATTTTTCCGTCGCGATCCGCCATCGACATGGTTCTTCTCCGTGAGGCCGTCAGCAATGCAAAGGAGGCATTGTAAACCCCGGGACCCCTTGTGCCAACGCGGGCGCGGGCTCGCGGGGGTCTAAAATCGTCACATTGTGTATGCCGCCACCGCCACCCGTGCCCCTTTCGCCATCATCACGACCCGCCGCCTCTGATTCCGATCCGCTTGCCGGTGTGCGCGCCGAACGGCTGCGCGGGATGCTGTTCGCCGGGGCGCCGGAGGCGGAGATCGACGAATTGCTGGCGCCATGGGAGACGGGTTCCGGCCTGCCCCGGCTGCTGGTATCCGCGGCGCTGGGCAGCGGCGGGCCGGCGGCGCTGGCGCGGGTGGTATCGCCGTGGCGCTGGCGCATGCTGCACGCGGTGCTGGATGCGCTGTATGCGGACTGGGACCCGGCCCTGCGGCCCTATCTGGACTACCTGGCCGATGCGCAGGCACGCGGCGACGGCGAATTCGCCACGGTGCCGGGGCGGTTACGCGGGGTGCTGGCCGAGGGCTTGCTGTATGGCGGCGAGCGCCAGCGTGCGCTGGCGGTGCTGGCCACGGTGCCCGGCAGCGGCCAGGCGCTGGCGCTGCATGCCTTTACGCATGCCGGGGATGGCGACTGGGCGGGGGCCCAGGCCGGTTTCGAAGCCGCGCTCAAGAGCCTGCGAACCGAGCGCGGCCAGCGCACCGGCTTGCTGTCGCCCGCGCTGGCGCCATACTACCCGCTGTCCTTGCTCGCCCAGCGCACGCCCGCGCACCTCGATCAGGCACGCAAGTTCTGCCAGGCGGAAGCCGGCTCGCGCACCCCTGCGCCTACCGGGCGCTGGGGGCTGTGGTGTCATGCGCTCGCGGTGCATCGCGGCGACGCTCGCCTGGACGAAGCCGCATTTGAGTTGCGTCCCGAAGTGCCGCCGCTCGCGCAATTCTGGCGCGTGATGCTGCGCGCCTGGCTGGGCGATGTGGCGCAAGCCAGCGGACGCCGCCAGCCAGCGGCGGCCCGCGCCGAAGCCATCGACGGCCTGCATGTCCGTCTGCAAGCCTGTGGCCTGCGCTGGTTCGGGCAGCAACTCAATGCGGCCCGGATGCTGGAGGCCGGCGAGCCGGTGCCGGACGTCTTCTTCGCCGGCCAGCGCCAGGAGAGCTGGCGGCTGGCGCTCGAAGCGCTGCAGGCCCTTGCGGGCGAGGCGCGCGCGCCCGACGGCGCCAGTGCCAGCCGCATCTTGTGGGCGCTCAGCCTGGACGCCGACGGCGCGCTCGGCACCATCGAGCCGCTGGAGCAGCTGCGCGGTCCGCGCGGCTGGAACAAGCCGCGGCCGCTGCCGCTGGCCCGGCTCGCCGAGGACGACCGCCTGGAGCCCTGGGATGCCCGCGTAGCCCGCGCGGTCCGCCGTGACCAGTCCTATCACCGGCGCTACGTACTCGATCGCGCCGCGGCCATGCTCGCCCTGGTCGGGCATCCTGGCGTCGTGCTGGCGCAAGCGCCCGAGCAGACGCTGGAAGTGGTGGAAGGGGCGCCCACGCTGGAAGTCGTGCGCCAGGGCGGGCGCTATACGCTGCGGGTCTCGCCGCCGGTGCGGGAGGCGCCGGCGCTGGACAGCTTCCTGCCCGCCGGCAGCCGCGCGGATGCCGAGGCCTTGCGCCAGATCACCGTGCTGCGCGAAGGCTCGCAGCGCCTGCGCGTGATCCGGCTGACGCCCGCGCAGCAAGGCGCGGCGCAACTGATCGCCGACGGGCTGGCGGTGCCAGCCGAAGCGCATGCCCAGCTCGACGCCACGCTGCGCGCGCTGTCCGGCCATTTCCAGGTGCACTCTGACCACGACGGCAGCGCCCGCGAACTCGAGACCGAGAGCCGTCTGCGGGCCGAGCTGTCGCCGCTGGGCGAGGGCCTGGCCCTGCGCCTGGTGGTGACGCCGCTCGGTCCGCTCGGGCMACGGCTGGCGCCGGGCAGCGGGCGCGAACGGCTGATGGCGGCGGTCAAGGGGGAGAGCCTCGCCACGGTGCGCGATCTCAAGTCCGAGCTGACCCACGTGGCCGAAGTCTTTGACGCGCTGCCTTTCCTGGTGCCGCGCTCGCCCGAGAGCGGCGAATACGACTGGACCCTGGCCGACCCGGAGGAAGCGCTGTCGGTGGTCGAGCAGCTGCCCGGGCTGCCTGGCGTGCTGGCGGTGGAGTGGCCCAGGGGCAAGGAAATACGGGTGGTGGGCGCCGACATCCCGCAACTGGCGGTGCATATCGAAACCGAGAGCGAATGGTTCAAGCTGGTCGGCGAGTTGAGCGTGGCCGAGGGGCTGGTGCTGCAGCTCGGCCAGTTGCTGGCGTGGGCCGGCAGCCATGCGGGGCGCTTCATGCCGATGGGCCAGGGCGTCTACGTGGCGCTCACGCGCAGCCTGCGCGCGCGGCTGCGCGACCTCGCGAGCGTGGCGCACAGCGTGCCCGGCGGCATCAAGGTGCCGCTGATGGCGGCGCCCTGGCTGGACGATGTGCTGGCCGGCGCGGGCATCGATCCCGACGCGCATTTCCGCCAGCGCGTGGCGCGCCTGCGCCGGGCGCGCGACGGCGATGCCCGGCTGCCTGCCAACCTTGCCGCCGAGTTGCGGCCTTACCAGGAGGACGGCTTCCGCTGGGCCATGTCGCTGGCCGAAGCCGGTTTCGGCGCCTGCCTGGCCGACGACATGGGACTGGGCAAGACCCTGCAGGCGCTGGCGGTGATGCTGGCGCGGGCGGACGGCGGCGCCGCGCTGGTCATCGCGCCGACCTCGGTCTGCGGCAACTGGGCCGAGGAGGCGCGGCGCTTCGCGCCGACGCTGCGCGTGCACATCTATGCCGAGGGCGAGCGCGCGGCCTTGCTGGAACACGCCGGCCCGCATGACATGGTGATCGTCTCGTACACCTTGTTGCTCCAGGCCCGGGAAGCGTTCTGCAAGCGGGAATGGCACACGGTGGTGGCCGACGAGGCGCAGGCCTTCAAGAACGCCGCCACCAAGCGCTCGCAGGCGATGTTCGAGCTGTGCTCCGGCTTCCGCATGGCGCTGTCGGGCACGCCGGTGGAAAACCGCCTGGCCGAGTTGTGGTCGATCATGCGCTTCTGCAACCCGGGCCTGCTTGGCTCGCTGGTCCGCTTCAACGAATACTTCGCCGTGCCGATCGAGCGCAACGGCGTGCGCGAGGCGGCCCAGCGGCTGCGCCGCATGATCGCGCCGTTCGTGCTGCGCCGGACCAAGGCCCAGGTGCTGGACGAACTGCCGCCACGCACCGAACTGGTCTTGCGCATCGAGCCGGAGCCGGTCGAGGCGGCTCACTATGAAGCGCTGCGCCGCCAGGCGCTGGCCGAAGCCGAGGCAGCGGTCAGCGGCCCGAAGGCGCGCCGGACCGCCTCCGGCCAGCCCGGCGCCGAGGCACGCATCCATGTGCTGGCGCAACTGATGCGGCTGCGCCGTGCCGCCTGCGACGCGCGCCTGGTCACGCCCGAGCTGGATCTGGGGCAGGAGGGCGCCAAGGTGCGCGCGTTCGTGCAACTGGCCGGCGAACTGGCCGCCAACGGCCACAAGACGCTGGTGTTCAGCCAGTTTGTCGACTTCCTGCAGTTGCTGCGCCGGGGACTGGACGAGGCCGGGCTGGCGTGGCAGTACCTGGACGGCGCCACGCCGGCAGCCGAGCGCACCCGGCGCGTGGCGGCTTTCCAGGCGGGGCAGGGCGATGTCTTCCTGATCAGCCTGAAGGCCGGTGGTTTCGGCCTCAACCTGACCGCGGCGGACTACGTGATCATCGCCGACCCGTGGTGGAACCCGGCCGCCGAGGACCAGGCCATGGGCCGCGCCCACCGCATCGGGCAGCAGCGGCCGGTGACGGTGTACCGGCTGATCAGCGCGGGCACCATCGAGGAGCGCATCCTTGCGCTGCACCACGGCAAGCGGGCGCTGGCCGACGGCATCCTGGAGATCGGGGAGGGCGGGGACGGCTTGACCGGCACGGCGGCCGCGCTGCCAGACATCGACGAACTGGTGGGTCTGCTGCGCAACTAGGGGCGTCGTTGCCCATCGCGATTCCGCTCCATGTCTGCTTATACCAACATGGCATACCTTCAAGCGAACTCCATCGTTGGTAATGCGGCGGATCGTTGGTATCTTGCTGTTTTGGCCCGGGGCGCCAGACCCCGGCCGGCAGCCCCGACCCGCATTCATTTTTCCGACGGTACCCCCATGCTCCGCATTGCATCCCGCCGCATTTCCCTTGTTTCCCGCCCGGTTTCTCGCCTGGCAGCCGGTCTGGGCGCCCTGGCCGCGCTTTGCACGCTGGCCGCGCCGGCCCGTGCCCAGGACCCGGCATGGCCCGCCCAGCCGATTACCATCCTGATGGGCTTTACCGCCGGTTCGGGCGTGGACATGGTCGGCCGCACCCTGCAGGAATCGCTGCAGAAGTCGCTCAAGACCACCATCATTTATGACTACCGCCCCGGCGCGGGCGGCAACGTGGCCTCCGAAGTGGTCGCGCACGCCAAGCCAGACGGATACACCCTGCTGCTCGGCACCGCCGCCACCCACGGCATCAACCCGGCCCTGTACAAGAGCCTGCCGTTCGACGCCGAGGCCGATTTCACGCCCGTGGCACCGTTGGTGGAAGTGTCCAATGTGCTGACGGTCAACCCGTCCGTGATCGACGTGAAGTCGGTGAAGGAATTCATCGAGAAGGTCAAGGCCAATCCGGGCAAGTACAACTACGCGTCCACCGGCAACGGTACCGGCACCCACCTGGCCTTCGCCGAGTTCAACGCGCGCGCCGGCCTGGACATGGTCCACGTGCCGTACAAGGGCGGCCCGGATGCGTTGCAGGCCGTGCTAAAGGGCGAGGTTTGCTGCATTTTTAATCAGGTGCAGAGCGTGTTGCCGCAATACAGGGCGGGGAAGGTCCGGCTGCTGGGCGTGACCACCAGGAACCGAGTGGCGGTGATCCCGGAGGTGCCGACGATTGCCGAGAGTGGCCTGGCCGGGTTTAACAGCACCATCTGGTTTGGTTTCTTCGGACCCAAGGGACTGGACGCCAGGATCAGCAAGAAGATCAATGACGCGGTCCAGGTCGCGCTGGAAACGCCGGCGATCCGGCAGAAACTGATCGATGCCGGCAATTCGCCGCGGATCGAGACGGTCGAACAGTTCCGGGCCACCGTGAAGGCGGATCGCCAGAAGTGGGCCGGCGTGGTGAAGAGCGTGGGCGCCTCGATCGACTGAATCCCGCACGGCCGTCCCCACCTGCAGGGCCCCCGCATGCGGGGGCTTTTTATTTGCAGGCAGCCCAGCCAAGGGCAACGGCGAATCTGTTAAGCGGTTGCTTACGAGTGGCCGGGGCTGGCCCTATAATGGGGCCTTGCCCGCGGGCCCCGCCCGTCGGGCAACTCACGTGCCCCAGGCTTTCCACTGTGGCGGAGCCGGCGCCGCTTCCCCCCAAGACCTTAGAACATGACATTCCGACCGCCCCAGGCCCTGCTGCGTCCCTGGCATCGTATTGCCCCGGCCGAGCGGGCCGGCTTTATCGAGGGCGCGCGCTATTTCGCCCCGTCCCTGCCCGCGGTGTTCTCCTGGGGGCTGGTGACCGGCGTGGCCATGAGCAAATCGGTGATGAACGTGCCCGAGGCGATCGGCATGTCGCTGCTGGTCTACGCGGGCTCGGCCCAGTTGTCGGTGCTGCCGCTGTTCGCGGCGGGTTTGCCGTTGTGGACGGTCTGGCTGACCGCCGCCATCGTCAACCTGCGATTTGTCATCTTCAGTGCGGGACTGCAGCCGCATTTCAGTTACCTGCCGCTGTGGCGCCGCACCCTGCTGGGGTCCTTCAACGGCGACCTGCATTTCGTCTACTTCATGCAGCGCTATGCCACGCCGGGCCACGAGCCGGGCAAGGAGGGCTACTTCTGGGGCATGGCGCTGACCAACTTCGCCATGTGGCAGGTCTCGTCCATCATCGGCATCGTGCTGGCCAGCGCGTTCCCGGATAGCTGGGGCCTTGGGCTGGCCGGTACCCTCGCGCTGATCCCGGTCATGGTCTCCACCATCAACTCGCGTTCCACGATGCTGGCGGTGGCGGTGGCTTCGACCCTGGCGCTGCTGTGCTTTCACTTGCCTTACCGGCTGGGCCTGGTGGCGGCAGTGGTGGGCGCGATCGCGGCCGGCATGGCCAGCGACGAACTGGCGGCCCGGGCGACCTTGCGCGGTATCCGCCGCCGCAAGCTGGAGCATGCGGCGGCGCAGGTGCCTCCCCAGTCGGCCGAGGACCGTTCATGAGCCATCTCGAGATCTGGGTCGCGCTGGTGGGCATGGCGGTGGTGACCATCGTCACCCGCGCGCTGTTCCTGATGGCGGGCGAGCGCGTGACGGTGCCCGACCGCATCCAGCGCGCGCTGCGCTACGCGCCGGCGGCGGCGCTGGCGGCCATCATCCTGCCCGACCTGATGACGTGGCAGGGGCATTTCACCATTGCGCCGGGCAACTACAAGCTGGTGGCCGGGGCGGTCGCCCTGGTGTTCTACCTGCTGACGCGGCGCATGGTTGGCATGATCGCGGCAGGCATGGCGGTCTATACAGCGCTTCGATTGCTCGGTTGAGCGTCGGGCGCGGATTCCGGAGCAGGGGTTCCCGTGCCGGGCCCGAGCGCGGTACTCAGCTGGGTCAGCATCCGTGTCAGGCGGGCCTGCGTGGTGGCGCCGGTCTTGAGGAATACCGCCTTGAGCTGGCTGCGCGCGGTCTCATGCCGCACACGCAGGCGCTCGCTGGCTTCGGGCAGGCCGATGCCGGTGGCCAGCAGGGTGGCCAGGCGGATCTCGGCCGGGGTCAGGCCGTAGATTTCGCGCAGCAGGTGCGGGAGTTGCACCGGCGCATGCGCGTCTTCATGGATCACCACCAGCGCACTGGGCTTTTGCCAGGGCAGCGCGAAGATATGGGACGGCGGCAGCGGCATCACGATCAGCTGCGCGCTGCCGCCATCGGCATGGCGTGCCATCGCGGCCTGTGCCGGCACCGTGCTTTGGAGCGAGCAGGCCGCGGCTATCATGTCCGGCAGCGAGCGCGACAGCTGCCACTCGCTGGTCTTGCCGGCGGGGTCGAGCCGCCGCACCCAGCGCTCACCGATGCTGTTGCTCAGCAAGACGCGGCGCTCGGGCGAGAAGGCGATCACGCCAAACGACAGCCGTTCCAGGATTTGCGCCGATAGCTGCGCCAGCGTGGACAGCTCGACGGTACGATCGCGCATGGCTATGGCGCTGCGCATATGGGGCAGCGCCCAGTCCAGCGCGCTGACGTCCGCTGCCGTGAACATGCCCTGCGAGAAGGCGCGCTGCAGGGAGAAATACACTTCGTAGTGCGGCTTTCGCTCCACCAGGCAGGCCGCATAGGAGCACAGGCCGAAGCGGTGGAAGAAGTCGCGGTAGAACGGGCTGCGCTGCATCGCGCCCTCGCCGAAATCGCGCACGTCGATGTACCACTCGCCGGGGCTCAGGTTGTGGGCGAACAGCTTGCCCGGGTCGATTTCGTGGAACTCCTTTTCGTAGGCGCTGAACAACTCCTGTACCGGGCGCACCATTTCATTGACCGTCATCAGGTCGCGATCCGTGTCGCGCACGATCATCGATGCATGCGCGCTGCCAACGATGCCGCTCATGGTGTACAAGCTTTGCTGCCACGCCTGCGCGTCAAGAATCCCTTCGTACAAGCCACGGATTGCCCCGTGCATGTCTTCGTTCATGATTACCCCCCTGCCTTCGCGACAACGGCATCAGCCGTGTGGCGCCGACGCCGCTCATTCGGGCGTGCCCGGCTCCGTGCCTTGGGTCCCGTCTGTAGCGGGCCTCCGGCTATGTTTTTGCGTGCATATTTTGTGCATACATCGCGCGCTTCGACATGAGCGTACGAGACGCAGGCCGATTGTCGCACCCTCCTTTCAGGGGGTGCGTTGCAAGGACGCGGCACGTCGTTCGCCGCATGCGGCGATTGCAGCACTCACGGCAGGGTGCATCGTGGTTCCAATCGCGCAAAATGGCTCTTGCGATCAGGTAAAATGCCGATTTTCCCCGATTTTCGCTCCCCAGCCACCGCCATGACCTCTGTCCTGCGTCTTTCCGATCTCATCTCCGAAGGCAAAATTGCCGGCAAGCGTGTTTTTATCCGCGCCGACCTGAACGTGCCGCAGGATGACGCCGGCAATATCACCGAAGACACCCGTATCCGCGCCTCGGTGCCCGCCATCGAGGCTTGCCTCAAGGCCGGCGCTGCCATCATGGTGACGTCGCACCTGGGCCGCCCCACCGAGGGCGAGTTCAAGCCCGAGGATTCGCTTGCCCCCGTAGCCGCGCGCCTGGGCGAACTGCTCGGCAAGCCCGTCAAGCTCGTGCAGAACTGGGTCGACGGCACCGGCGAAGTCAGCCAGGTCAAGCCCGGTGAAGTAGTGCTGCTGGAAAACTGCCGCATCAACAAGGGCGAGAAGAAGAACAGCGACGAACTGGCGCAGAAGATGGCCAGGCTGTGCGACGTCTATGTGAACGACGCCTTCGGCACCGCGCACCGCGCGGAGGCCACCACCCACGGTATCGCCAGGTACGCCCCCATCGCCTGCGCCGGCCCGCTGCTGGCTGCCGAGATCGATGCGCTGGGCAAGGCCCTGGGCCAGCCTGCGCGCCCGCTGGTGGCGATCGTGGCCGGTTCCAAGGTGTCCACCAAGCTGACCATCCTCAAGACGCTGGCCAGCAAGGTCGACAACCTGATCGTTGGCGGCGGCATCGCCAATACCTTCATGCTGGCGGCCGGCCTCAAGATCGGCAAGTCGCTGGCCGAGCCGGACCTGGTGGCCGACGCCCGCACCATCATCGACCTGATGGCCGCGCGCGGCGCTTCGGTGCCGATTCCCGTGGACGTGGTGTGCGCCAAGGAATTCAGCGCCACCGCCACGGCTACCGTCAAGGACGCGAAGGAAGTGGCCGACGACGACATGATCCTCGACATTGGCCCCAAGACCGCGCAGATGCTGGCCGAGCAGCTCAAGGCCGCCGGCACCATCGTGTGGAACGGCCCGGTCGGCGTGTTCGAATTCGACCAGTTCAGCAACGGCACGCAGGTGCTGGCGCATGCCATTGCCGAGTCCAGGGCCTTCTCGATCGCCGGTGGCGGCGACACGCTGGCGGCCATCGCCAAATATGGCATCGCTGACCGCGTGGGCTATATCTCCACCGGCGGTGGCGCCTTCCTGGAGTTCCTGGAGGGCAAGAAGCTGCCCGCTTTCGAGGTGCTGGAACAGCGCGCCGCGGGCTGAGGGTGGCGGCTCTGCGGGGGATTGGCGGGGACATGGGCGGCAGGCGCGGCCTGGCAGCGTTGCTGCTGGCCGCGATGCTGCTGGCCCTGGCCGCCTGCGGCCGCCCGGGCGGCGCGCCCGACGGGCGCACCCTGGCTGCCGCGCCGGCCGCGGGCATGGCGGCGGCGGAAATGGCGCGCGGGCAGGGTGGACAGGGAGAGCAGCAGGAAGCGGAGCGCCGCTACCTCGCGCTCAAGTACGCATTGACGGTGGAGAATACCGCCGATGCCCTGGAGGCCGGCTGGAAGAGCGTGGTGCAACGTTGCCAGGCGCTGGGCTGCGAGTTGCTGGAGGCGGGTTTCACGCGCAGCCGCGATGGCGCATCGCCGCGTGGCGAGCTGCGCGCGCGCATCGCGCCGAAATCCTTGCCGGACCTGCTGAAAGCGGCGGAGCAAGGCGGCACGGTGGTATCCAACGCCGTGTCGAGCGAAGACAAGACCGACCAGGTGATCGATGCCGAGGCCCGCATCAAGAACACCACCGAGCTGCGCGACCGCCTGCGTGCCATGCTGCAGAACGCGCGCGGTCCGCTGCGCGACGTGATCGAGCTGGAGCGCGAACTGGCGCGCGTGCAGGGCGAACTGGATACCATCCACGGCCTGCGCAAGATGCTGGCGGCGCAAACCGACCGCAACGAAGTCCGTATCGACTTTATTGCGCGCGAGAGCTTTGTCAGCCAACGAAAGGTATCGCCGCTGCGCGACGCTTTTAACGATATCGCCGAGTTGTTCCTCGGCAGCCTGGCCGTGCTGATCCGCGTGGCCGCCGGCGCGCTGCCCTGGCTGCTGGTTGGCGTGCCGCTGCTGTGGCTGGCGCTGGCCTGGCGCCGGCGCCGCGTGGCGCGCAGGAAGCAAGCCGTGCCGGCGCCGCCGGACGGCGCTGGCCCTCGATAAGGAAGATTTGCCAATGACCCGCTCGACCAAGATTGTCGCCACCATCGGTCCCGCCTCCAGCACGCTGGAAATGCTCACGCGCATGATCGCGGCAGGGGTCGACGTGGTGCGCCTGAACTTCTCCCACGGCGTAGCCGCGGACCATATCGAGCGCGCCCGCCTGGTGCGCGAGGCGGCCCGGGCCTGCGGCCGGGAAGTCGCCATCATGGCCGACCTGCAAGGGCCGAAGATCCGCGTCGGCAAGTTCGAGAACGGCAAGATCACGCTGCAGCCGGGCGACGCTTTCATCCTTGATTCCACCTGCACCCTGGGCAACCAGGAGCGGGCGGGCCTGGATTATGAAGACCTGCCGCGCGACGTGGGCCCGGGCGACCTGCTGCTGCTCAACGACGGCCTGATCGTGCTGGTGGTGGACCGCGTGCTCGGCCACGAGATCTTCACCACGGTCCGGATCGGCGGCGAGCTGTCCAACAACAAGGGCATCAACCGCCAGGGCGGCGGCCTGTCGGCGCCGGCGCTGACCGCCAAGGACATGGACGACATCAAGACTGCCATGGCGCTGGGCGCGGACTATGTCGCGGTGAGCTTTCCCAAGAACGCCACCGATATGGAAATGGCCCGCCAGCTCGCCGCCGTGGCCGGCCAGCCGCACCAGCACAAGGCTCGCATGATCGCCAAGATCGAGCGCGCCGAGGCGATCCGCCCGGGCGTGCTGGAAGAGATCCTGCAGGCCTCCGACGGCATCATGGTGGCCCGCGGCGACCTGGCCGTGGAAGTGGRCAACGCGGCCGTGCCGGCGCTGCAAAAGCGCATGATCCGGCTGGCGCGCGAGGCCAACAAGCTGACCATCACCGCTACCCAGATGATGGAGAGCATGATCGTCAACCCGGTGCCGACGCGCGCCGAGGTGTCGGACGTGGCCAACGCCGTGCTGGACGGCACCGACGCCGTGATGCTGTCGGCCGAGACCGCCGCCGGCCGCTATCCGGTGGAAACCGTGGAAGCCATGGCCGCGGTCTGCGTCGAGGCGGAGAAATCCGAGGTGGTCCAGCTCGACACCGATTTCCTCAACCAGACCTTTGGCCGCATCGACCAGTCGATCGCCATGGGCGCGCTGTTCACCGCCTATCATTTGCAGGTGAAGGCCATCGCCGCGCTGACCGATTCCGGCGCCACCGCGCTGTGGATGAGCCGGCACCGCATCCATGTGCCGATCTACGCGATGACGCCCAACGTGGCCTCGCAGCGCAAGATGCAGCTCTACCGCAATGTGGTGCCGCTGCCGCTGGAAGCCAGCGCCGACCGCGATACCGCGCTGGAGCAGGCCGAGGAACTCTTGCTGTCGCGCGGCGTTGTGCAGCGCGGCGATTTTATCGTGCTGACCATTGGCGAGCCGATGGGCCAGCCGGGCGGCACCAATACGCTGAAGATTGTCCGCGTCGGCGCCTGAGTGTGCCGCGCCGGACAGAACGCCGGCCGCCGTGCACGTAGGATCAGCCGCACACGCATAGCCAATATGCGAAGACGAATAAACGAATACCGAGACACCCCATTCTTTCTTTAGGAGTTTTGACATGCCACTCGTATCGATGCGCCAGCTGCTCGACCACGCCGCCGAAAACGGCTACGGTCTGCCCGCTTTCAACGTGAACAACCTGGAACAGGTTCAGGCCATCATGCAGGCCGCCGACGAGGTCAATGCGCCGGTGATCATGCAAGCCTCCGCCGGCGCGCGCAAGTATGCCGGCGAGCACTTCCTGCGCCATCTGATCGAAGCCGCCGTGGAAGCCTACCCGCATATCCCGGTGGTGATGCACCAGGATCACGGCCAGTCGCCGGTGATCTGCCAGGCCGCGATCGACCTGGGTTTCTCCTCCGTGATGATGGACGGCTCGCTGCGTGAAGACGGCAAGACCCCGGCCGACTACGAATACAACGTCGACGTAACCCGCAAGGTGGTGCAGATGTCGCACGCCATCGGCGTGACCGTCGAAGGCGAACTTGGCTGCCTGGGCTCGCTCGAAACCGGCGAAGCCGGCGAGGAAGACGGCATCGGCGCCGAAGGCAAGCTGGATCACTCCATGCTGCTGACCGACCCGGAACAGGCCGCCGACTTCGTCAAGGCCACCCAGCTCGACGCCCTGGCCATCGCCATCGGCACCTCGCACGGCGCCTACAAGTTCACCCGCAAGCCCACCGGCGACATCCTGGCGATCAACCGCATCAAGGAAATCCACGCCCGCATCCCCAACACCCACCTGGTGATGCACGGCTCGTCCTCGGTGCCCCAGGAACTGCTGGCCGAAATCCGCCAGTTCGGCGGCGACATGAAGGAAACCTACGGCGTGCCGGTCGAGGAAATCCAGGAAGCCATCAAGTTCGGCGTGCGCAAGATCAATATCGACACCGATATCCGCCTTGCCATGACCGGCGCGATCCGCCGCTTCTTTGCCGAGAACCCCAGCAAGTTCGATCCGCGCGAGTACCTGAAGCCGGCCCGCGAAGCCGCCAAGCTGGTTTGCAAGGCACGCTACATCGCCTTCGGCTGCGAAGGCCAGGCATCCAAGATCAAGCCGGTCTCGCTGGACGCCGTCGCGCAGAAGTACAAGTCGGGCGAACTCGCCCAGGTCGTGCAGTAAGCTGAACCCCGTGCCGTCCCCGCCCTGATCCCGTAACAAGGAGAGGCGCGGGGACGACGCTTTTCAGGCCCCGGCGCATGTTGCCGGGGCCCGAGAGGCGCTAACAAAATGATGCGCAGGATCACTCGGGATCATGCTGGATCATTCTGTTAGTGCCTCCTATCGGAACCACCATGTCGAACGCTCTCTATCAGTCCTCCATCACTTCGCTGCCGCTGCTCGGTCACGGCAAGGTCCGCGACAACTACGCCGTCGGCGACGACAAGCTGCTGATCGTCACCACCGACCGCCTGTCGGCCTTCGACGTCATCCTGGGCGAGCCGATCCCGGCCAAGGGCCGCGTGCTCAACCAGATGGCCAACTTCTGGTTCAAGAAGCTGGCCCACATCGTGCCGAACCACGAGACCGATGTCTCCGCCGAGAGCGTCGTGAGCCCGGCCGAGGTCGAGCAGGTGCAAGGCCGCGCCGTGGTGGTCAAGCGCCTCAAGCCGATCCTGGTGGAAGCGGTGGTGCGCGGCTACCTGGCCGGCAGCGGATGGAAGGATTACCAGGCTACCGGCAGCGTCTGCGGCATCGAACTGCCCGCCGGCCTGCAGAACGCGCAGAAGCTGCCCGAGCCGATCTTCACCCCGGCCGCCAAGGCCGAGATGGGCGAGCACGACGAGAACATCTCCTTCGCCGAAACCGAAGCCCGCATCGGCGCCGACCTGGCCCGCCAGATGCGTGACATCTCGATCCGCCTGTACAAGGAAGCGGCCGACTATGCCGCCACGCGCGGCATTATCATTGCCGACACCAAGTTCGAGTTCGGCCTGGACGAGAACGGCACGCTGACGCTGATGGACGAAGTGCTGACCGCGGATTCCTCCCGCTTCTGGCCGGCGGATTCCTACCAGGTCGGCACCAACCCGCCGTCCTTCGACAAGCAGTTCGTGCGCGACTGGCTGGAATCGGTGCGTATCGACGGCAAGCCGTGGCCCAAGACCGCGCCGGCACCGGCGCTGCCGGCCGACGTGATCGAGAAGACCGCCGCCAAGTACCGCGAGGCGCTGACGCGCCTGACCGGCGAGGAACTGCAGTAATCATTGCCGGATGGCGAGGACTGGCGCCACCAGGCGCCAGACGATGTTTAAGGATTTAACGTGAGCAATACAGCCAAGCCGCTGGTCGGCGTTGTGATGGGCAGCAGTTCCGACTGGGACGTGATGCAGAACGCGGTCGCCATGCTGAAGGATTTCGGCGTGGCCTTCGAAGCGCGCGTGGTATCCGCCCACCGCATGGCCGACGATATGTTCGAGTACGCCGCCACGGCGCGTGAACGTGGCCTGCGCGCCATCATCGCCGGTGCCGGCGGTGCCGCGCACCTGCCCGGCATGATCGCCGCCAAGACCATCGTGCCGGTATTCGGCGTGCCCGTGCCGTCGCGCTACCTGCGCGGCGAGGACTCGTTGCTGTCGATCGTGCAGATGCCCAAGGGCGTGCCCGTCGCCACCTTCGCCATCGGCGAGGCTGGCGCCGCCAACGCCGCGCTGCACGCCATCGCCAYGCTGGCCACCACCGACGACGCGCTGGCCGCGGCGCTGGAAGCATTCCGTGCCAGGCAGACCGAAGCTGCGCGCGCGATGACGCTGCCGGTATAACACGCAAGCAACACCAGACCAGCCGACTAACTTAAGCCCCGAATCCGGAAAGACGCGCAATGCCCACCGATATCCATCCCCACCTGGTCGAAGCCCACACGCCGGAGTCGCGTGCCGAGTTCGGCATCGACAACCCCAGCGCGCCGGTGCTGCCCGGCGCCTGGCTCGGCATGCTGGGCGGCGGCCAGCTCGGCCGCATGTTCACCCATGCCGCCCAGGCGATGGGCTACAAGGTCTGCGTGCTCGATCCGGACCAGGACAGCCCGGCCGGCACCATCGCCGAGAAGCATATCTGCGCGGCCTACACCGACGAAGCCGCGCTGGCCGAGATGGCCAGACTGTGCCCGGCGGTGAGCACCGAATTCGAGAACGTGCCGTCGCTCTCGCTGGACCGGCTCGAACAACTGGGCGCCTTCGTGGCGCCGCGCGGCTACTGCGTGTCGATCGCGCAGAACCGCATCGGCGAGAAGAAGTTCTTCGCCTCCTGCGCCGAGCGCACTGGCGTGCCCACCGCGCCGCACTGGGTGATCCAGCACGACGCCGACGTCGACCAGTTGCCCGAAGACCTGCTGCCGGGCATCCTGAAGACCGCGCGCATGGGCTACGACGGCAAGGGCCAGGCCCGCGTCAAGAGCCGCGAGGACGTGCGTGCTGCCTGGCGCGCCATGCAGCATGTGCCCTGCGTGCTGGAGAAGATGCTGCCGCTGGCCTACGAGGTCTCGGTGCTGGCCGCGCGTGCCGCCGACGGCAGCACCGCCACCTGGCCGCTGGCCGAAAACGTGCACCGCGACGGCATCCTGTTCTCCACCGTGATGCCCGCCACGAGCGTTTCCGACGAGATCGCCGCGCGGGCCCGCGCAGCCGCCGCCACCATCGCCACCGAGATGGGCTATGTGGGCGTGCTGTGCATCGAGTTCTTCGTGCTGACGGACGGCTCGCTGGTTGCCAACGAAATGGCGCCGCGCCCGCACAACTCGGGCCATATCACCATGGACGCCTGCGAAACCAGCCAGTTCGAGCAGCAGGTGCGCGCCATGGCCCGCCTGCCGCTGGGCAGCACGCGCCAGCATTCGGCGGGCAAGATGCTCAACCTGCTGGGCGATGTGTGGTTCGAGTTCGGTCTGGAGCGCACGCCGGCCTGGGACGAAGTCGTGGCGCAGTCCGGTGCCAAGCTGCACCTGTACGGCAAGAACGATGCGCGCCCCTCGCGCAAGATGGGCCATGTGAACTGCGTGGGCGGCGAAGCCACCGATGCGGGCCGCGCGTTCGACGCTGCCTTGAAGGCGCTGCACATCGAGTCGTGAAGGCTTGCCCGGTCGGGTGCGCTGTCGGCGTGCCCGGCGGGTTCTCCCGCTTTCGTAGTCTTGTAGCTTCGTAGTTTTGTAGTTTCGTAGTAACGCCCACCCCAGAGATCCCCGATGTCGCGCATGCCCACGTCCGCCGAACTTGACCAAGCGGTCCAACTGCTGGAAGCCGGCGAGCTGGTCGCCTTTCCCACCGAGACGGTCTACGGCCTCGGCGCCGACGCGGAAAACCCCCAGGCCATCRCCCGCATCTACGCGGCCAAGGGCCGGCCGTCCAACCATCCGATCATCGTGCACGTGGTGGACGGCGGCGATATCAGCTACTGGGTCGACGACGTGCCGCCGGCCGCGCAGCAACTGATCGACGCCTTCTGGCCTGGCCCGCTCACGCTGATCCTCAAGCGCGCCAGTCATATACCGGCAGCGGTGGCCGGCGGGCAGGACAGCATCGGCCTGCGTTGCCCCTCGCATCCCGTCGCGCAGGCGCTGCTGGCACGCTTCAAGCGCGGGCGAGGAGGCATTGCCGCGCCGTCGGCAAACAAGTTCGGCCAGGTCAGCCCGACCACCGCGCAGCATGTGCGGGATGAGTTTGGCGACGCCGTCTTTGTGCTCGAAGGCGATGGGGTGGAGGTTGGCATCGAATCGACCATCGTGGATCTATCGCGGCTGGAGCAGGGCATTGGCCCCGTATTGCTGCGACCTGGCGCGATTACGGCGGCGATGATGGCGCAGGTCCTGGGCGTGACGCCCTTGCCGCCGGATGCCACTGCGCCGCGGGCTTCGGGGACGCTTAAGGCGCACTATGCGCCGCATACTTCGCTGGCGTTGTCTTCCGCTGCGGATTTGCCGGCCCAGTTGGCGGATTTGCCTGCTGATGCCAAAGTGGCATGGGTGGGGGGCGAGGCGGTTGCCGATCCGCGGTGCGTTTGGGTGCAGGCGCCTGCCGACGCCGAGGCTTATGCTCGAGAGCTTTATCGGTTGTTGCGGAGGTTGGATCGGGAGGGGTATTCGAGACTGGTGTTTGAGGTCTTGCCGGATGGGTGTGAGTGGGATGGGGTTAGGGATCGGTTGCAGCGGGCTGCTGCTGCGTGACCCAAGAGTGACCGGCGTCCCCCGCAGGGGGATGTCGTACGCTGTTGGGTGCAACAACCAACACCGCCAAAACCACCCCCAACCCAGCAATCAAAAACCAACGGTTTTGCAGCTCACACCACCCACCGCCAAAGCCACCCGCCCTAAAAAACCTTAATTTAAGGCGCCCCCTGATAAACCCACTGCAACAACGCATCATGCGCATCCCGCGCCTGCGCTGCATTCGCATGGTTGATATAACTCACCACCACATACCGATCCCCGTTCAGGGCATCCACATACCCCGCCAGCGCCCGCACATCATTCAACGTCCCCGTCTTCATATACGCATTGCCGGCCGCGCCGGCCTTAGTCAGCCGGTTACGCAACGTGCCGTCCACCCCAAGTATGGGCAGCGAATCGATCAACACCGGCCCAACCTCGCTGGCAAGCGCCTGCTGCAACAACCGCGACATATCGTACGCGCTGATCCGTTCTTCGCGCGAAAGCCCTGAACCGTTGTCCAGTACCAGGTCCGGCATGGTCAGCCCCTGGCGTGCCAGCCAGCGTTGCACCACTTTCTCCGAGCGCGCGGTGCTGGCAGGCCCGCTGCGATCCATCTCGGCGCCGATGGTCAGATAGAGCTGGCGGGCCATCACGTTGTTCGAGAACTTGTTGATGTCGCGCACGATATCGGAGAGCGGCTGGCCGTAGTGGCGTGCGAGCAGGAAGGCGCCGCGCGGGGGGCGGCCCATGCGCAGCGCCGGCTGGTGGGTGAAGCGGCCGCCGGCGAATTGCCATTCGGCGACGAAGCCGCCCCAGGTGAATTCGTTGTGCGAGAGGGTGGCGATATTAACGACGTGTTCGCCACAGTCGGCGGCGTAGCTGCCGTCGAAGGAAGCCAGCACGGTGCCGTCGGGCTGTTGCGTGACGGAGGGCCGGGCGCGTGCCGACCAGTCACCGCATTTTCCGTTGGACAGCGCCAGGCGGTTGTCCAGCTTGAGCTGCGCCAGCGCGGGCGTGACCGATACCGCTACCGACTGGCTGGCCGGGTCGGGCGTGATGGTGAACGACAGCGTCTTGAAGGCATACAGCAGCGCGTCGGGGCTGACGTTGTAGGCGCGCTGGGTCTCGCCGTCGATGGTGGCGCCGTTGTCGATGGCGGAGTCGAAGTAGCTGCGGTCCAGCACCAGGTCGCCATTGATGGTGGTGGCGCCCGCGGCGCGGGCCTTGGCGACCAGCTTGGCCATTTCTTCCGGCACCAGCTTGGGATCGCCCTGGCCGCGCAGGTAGACGTTGCCGTTGATGGTGCCGTCGGCGCCTGGCTGGCCGTCGGCGTAGAGCGAGGTTTGCCACCGATAGCCGGGGCCGAGCAACTGCAGGCCGGCAAAGGTGGTGACCAGTTTCATGGTCGAGGCCGGGTTCATTGGCGTCTGTGCGTTCCAGCTTGCGCGGGGCGCCTGCGCGCCGACCTTGATCACATAAAAGCTGGCGGCCGAGGCTGGCACGTGTGCGCGCTTGAGCGCGCCCGTCACGCTGGCCGGCAGGCCCGATCGCGGCTCCGCCTGTTCTGTCGGCGTGTTAGCGGCGTGGGAGGCTTTGGCCTTGTGGACGGTGGCCTTGGCTGTGGCGGCGGGCAGGCCGCCGATGCATAGCAGCCCGGCGGCGCAAAGCGGCAACAGGCGGTGAAGGAATGGGGAAGGGCGTTTCGGCATGGTGCCCATGTTAACGCATGGGCATGAGCGCGGATGACGCGAAGTTCAGATTTCCGTGAGGCTCGCGGGTGGTGCCGGCTGGGCCATGCAGGCGGGACAGGGCGGCGCCAGCTTGCCGAGCAGCGCGCGCAGCGTATCCTGCTCCTGCGCCGATAACGCGGCCGCGACGCGCGCATCATGCGCGCACACCGCAGTGGTGGCGGCCTCCAGCGTGCGGCGGCCCGCTGGCGTCAGGACCAGGCTGTAGGCCCGGCGGTCGTGCGGCGCGGGACGGCGTGCAACCAGCTTCATGTCTTCCAGCGCATCGACCAGCAGCACCGCACCGGAGCGCGCGATGCCCAGGATGCTGGCCAGTTCGGTCAGCTTGAGATGCGGGTTGCGCGAGATGATCACCAGCGCGGAGAAACGCGGCGGCGTGATGTGCCACTGCGCCAGCGACTGGACGAAGTCCTCGTAGATGCGGATCTGCGCGCGGCGGATGGCGTAGCCGACCAGGCTGTCCAGCACGCCGTAGTCGATGTTGGGGATATGTGGGTCGAAGCCGCCGATGGTGTCGRCCGCCTGGCTGGCGCCGGCGGGATCGGGGGCGTCGCGGCTGCGGCGCGGGCGCGCCTTTGCTGTGGTCATGATGCCTTGGCGTCGGTCGAATGAAACGGGATCAGATGACGCGAAAATACCGCATTTCCACCCGGTCGGGATAGCGGGCGCCGGTGGCGACGAACAGGTGCTGCATGAGCCAGTCGTAACCGGGCGATGCCGTTTCGAAGCGCGGCGCCGTGCGGAAGTAAATCAGGCGCGGATCGATGAGCTCGCCGGCGCCGAGCCGCGCGATCAGCTCGCCGGGGCCGCTGCGCAAGCCGGCGTTGACGATGTAGATGCGCGCGCCGTCGGTGGTCTCCAGCACGTAGCGCGCTTCGATATCGGCCACGGCGATGCCGTTGCCCGTGTCATGCCGTACCAGCTGGAAGTCAGCGCCGCCGGGCAGGATGCGCCCTTGCAGGCGCGGCCCGCTGACCGCGCCGTCCAGGATGGGGATCACCCGGCGGTTGCCCAGCGCGCTCGCGCCCACCTCGGTGGCCGGCGCCAGCCGGAAGCTGAAGTCGGCCACATGTTCCAGCGTGGGGGCGGGCAGCGCGTCGCTAACCAGGGGCGTGGTCATTTCAGCAGCTTCCAGTTGCCGTTGTCGATGGTCAGCAGCACGCGGCCACGCGTGTCGAAGCCGAAATGGTCCTGCGCCGTGTAGTTCAGCACCCCGTGCGAGACCACGATATTGCGCTCGGTCTCCAGCGCCGTCTTGAGTGCCTTGCGGAATTCCGGCGTGCCCGACTTCGCCTGCTTGAGCGCCACCGGCACGATGCGCTGCAGCACCAGGCCGGCATCGTAGGGGTGCGCGCCGAACTGGGTGCGGCTCTCGGGACCGTACTGCTTTTCATAGCGGCCCACATAGTCCAGCCCTGGCTTTTTCACCGCGGYGTTGTCCGCCAGTTGTTCGGCCACGATCACCGGCCCGGCCGGGAGGATGGAGCCGTTCACGGCTTTGCCGCCGATGCGGATCAGGTCCTTGGTGGCGGCGCCGTGCGTGTGGTAGACCGGGCCCGCGTAGCCGCGCTCGCGCAACGTGGTGTGCGGCAGGGCGGCGCCGGTGCCGGCGCCCGCGATCAGCACCGCGTCGGGATGGGCGGCGATCAGCTTGAGCGTTTGCGCGGTCACGCTGGCATCCGAGCGCGCATAGCGTTCGGTGGCGACGAGGCGGATGCCGCGCGCGGTGGCGGCGGCGGTGAACTCCTTGAGCCAGGTCTCGCCGTAGGCGTCGGCAAAGCCGATGAAGGCGATGGTCTTGACGCCCCTGGCGTGCGCCGCTTCCGCCACGGCTTCGGCCATCAGCCTGACCGGCTGCGCCAGCCGATAGGTCCATTCGCCACGGCCGGGCTTGAGTTCGATGGGCGAGAATGCCAGCTGCACGGTCTGGCTCTCGTCGGCGACTTCGGCGATCGCGATCGACGGCGCCACCGCCGACGAACCGAGGATGATGTCGACCTTGTCTTCGCTGACAAAGCGCCGCGCCACCTTGGTGGCCTGGGTGGGGTCGGAGCCGTCGTCCAGCACCACGTAGCGGATCTTCTCGCCGCCGATGGTCTCCGGCAGCAGCGGCATGCTGTTCTTCTGCGGGATGCCGAGCGAAGCCGAGGGGCCTGTCGACGAGATGCTGACACCGACAGTCACGTCGGCCAGCGCGGGCGCGGCGGCAAGGGTTACGGCCACGGCCAGCGCGAGGCGGGCAGCGGTAGCGGGGCGGATAGGGCTGGGGCGCGGCACGATGTCTCCTTTTTTCCTTGTGATAACGCCGGCTTCTCGGGGCCGGTCGTTGGGCGTAATGCGAGGGGCGAAGCAGTGGGCTAGCGCGCAGGTGCCTGCAGCGACTGCCGGTCGAAGCCGGCGAGCTGCTTGTAGCGCAATGCGATGGCTTCGAGCTCCGCGCGCGGTATCACGGCGTCGATATCGCTGAAGCCTTGCGGCGCGCGCTGCTCGGCCAGCTGCATGACCTGCTCGGGCCCGTTCAGGCGGTTGCGCAGGACGATGGCGGCGGTGCGCGGCAGCCGCTCCGCCTCGTACTCGCGCAGTGCGTAGCCGGCGCCGGACGCATCGCGCGGCGCGCCGTTGGCCAGCAGGCTGTCCATCAGGTAGCGCGCATCCAGGATGGCCTGGGCGCTGCCGTTGGAGCCGATCGGGTACATCGGGTGGGCGGCGTCGCCCAGCAGCGTCACCCGGTCGAAGGTCCAGCGCGGCAGCGGGTCCTTGTCGACCATGGGGAATTCGTAGATGGCTTCGGCGCCGTCGATCAGCGCGGGAATATCGATCCAGTTCCAGCGCCAGTTCGCAAAGGCCGCGCTGAACACGGACTTGTCGACCTGCTTGTTCCAGTCGCTGCGCGGTGGTGTGTCCGAGACGTGGTCGGGCACGCGCAGCTCGGCGATCCAGTTGACCAGCGAGCGCCCCTGGCGGCGCAGCGGTTCGGAGATCGGGTAGGCCACGAACTTCTGGTCCTGGTGGCCCGCCATGAACATCGAGCTGCCGTCCAGGTACGGCGGCGCTTCGGTGACGGCACGCCACAGCGTGCGGCGCGAGAAGCGCGGCGCGTCGCCCTGCGGATAGAAGTGGCGGCGCACCGCGGAGTGGATGCCGTCGGCGCCCACCAGCACATCGGCCCGGGCCGTGACTTCGGCGTTGTCGCTGCGACGGCACAGCGTGAACGCCACCGGCTCGCCGGCGCGCGCACCGGTGCTCACCACCGATTCGAAAGTATGCCCGGTGTGCACGCGATCGGCGCCCAGGCGTTCCACCGCCGTGCGGTAGAGCAGCATCTGGAATTCGCCGCGATGAACGGAAAACTGGGGCAGGTCGTAGCCCGCCGCGCGCCCGCGCGGCTCGTGCCAGATGCGCTGGCCCAGCTTGTTGTAGTAAGACAGTGATGAGGTCTGCACCGCCAGTTCGGCCAGCGCATCGAGCAGCCCCAGTTCCGCCAGCTCGCGCACGGCGTGCGGCAGCAGGTTGATGCCCACGCCGAGCGGGCGCAGCGTTTCGCTGGCTTCCCAGACCTCGGCCTCGATGCCGTGCCGGTGGCAAAGCAGTGCCAGCGTCAGGCCGCCGATGCCGCCGCCGGCTATCGCGATCTTCATGATGTTGTCTCCACAGCTTGTTATGGATTGCCCGCGCCGCGTGGGTCCCTCATGCAGGGTCGGCGGCAAGCAGCAATATTGTTATGTAGTATAACTAAATGGATGATCGCATCAAGCTCTGAAACGTGGGGAGAAACCCGCAATACCGGGCATGCCGGGGCAAGCCTGTGTGGAAGCTTGTGGGATTCCTCTGACAAGAGGTTAGGCCCCTTGCCGGTCGCGCGTGACTTACCCGGCATCCATACTGAAAGCAACTGCCGCAATGCATGGGTGCATTGCCAGGCGCAAAGCCAATCCATCAAGGAGCCCCATCATGCGTACCGTGACCCTGTCTCTCCTGCTTGCCACCCTGCTTAGCGTGGCGGGCTGTGCCGACATGACTCCCAAGCAGCGCAATACGGCCATTGGCGCAGGCGTCGGCGGCGTCGCCGGTGCGGCCCTGATCGGCGGGCCGGCGGCCACCATCGGTGGCGCGGCCCTGGGTGGCGTGGTCGGTAATGTGGCGACCCCCGACCGGAAGTGAGCAGGACAAGCTGCCGGCCGGCATACGTTCCAGGCCGTTACAAAGCAAAAAGCGGATGCCGGTGGCATCCGCTTTTTGCTTTCGGAGGGGCGCCGCTCAGGCGGATTCCCCGACAGCCTTTGTTTTCGTGCTGGTCCGGGCGCCAGCGCCAACGGGGAACACGGCGTCGTACGCCCAGTTGTAGATGAAGGCATAAACCACGTAGAACGCCGCCACCGCGATATCCATGATGAAGGCATCGAGCAAGCTCATGTCCAGGTACCAGGCCACCATCGGCAGGAACACCACCAGCAGGCCCAGTTCGAACAGGATGGCATGCAGCACGCGCACGGCCACCGGCTTGCGCAATTGTCCGGTGAACCGGAGCATGGCCTTGTCGAACAGCAGGTTGTAAAGATAATTCCAGCCGGCGGCGATCACCGATGCCACCACCGCAATGATGCCCATCTGGTGCAGGGCGAAGCCAAATAGCCAGCTGCCCACCGGCGCGAAGATCAGCAGGCCGATCAGTTCAAAGCCGATGGTGTGGCGGATTCTGTCCTTGGTGCTGCGCATGATACTTCCTGTCTGGCGTCAATGCAGGCCATTCTATCTATAATCGTGGCATAGCCAAGTTGGTATCCATCGCTAAAAACGATGGTTGTGACGGCATCGCGCCATCAGGAATCCCATGAGCCTTTCCCTGGAACAATTGCAGGCCTTCGCGGCCGCCGCCGAGTGCGGTTCTTTTTCCGCCGCCGCGCGCCGCCTGGGCAAGGCGCAGTCGGTGGTCAGCGCGGCCGTGGCCAACCTGGAAATCGATCTCGGCAATCAACTGTTCGACCGTGCCGGCCGCTATCCGACCCTGACCGCCGCGGGCGAACGCCTGCTGGCCGAAGCACGGGTGATCCTGGAGCGTTGCGAGCATTTCCGCGGTGTGGCCAAGAGCCTGGGCGAAGGCGTCGAGAGCCGCCTGGTGCTGGCGGTGGATGAGCTGTATCCGGAGGAAACCCTGGGCGTGCTGCTCGAAGAGTTCTCGGCGCGCTTCCCGGCGGTGGAACTGGAGCTGCTGTTTCCCTTGATGGAGGATGTCAGCCGGCTGGTGCTGGCCGGTTCCGCCGACCTGGGCCTGATGTGGCGCCAGGAGGTGTTGCCGCCGGAGCTGGGCTTCCGTGCGCTGGGTTGGGTGCCGATGCAGATCATCTGCGCGCCCGACCACGCGCTCGCGGACCAGCGCGTGGGCTGGGAGGAACTGAAACGCTACCGGCAACTGATGGTGGCGACCCGCAGCGATAGCGAGGAAAAAATGCGGCTGCGCGTGGCCGCCGAAGTCTGGTGGGTGGAGAGCCAGTGGGTCATCGTCGAACTGGTCAAGCGCCGGCTGGGCTGGGCCTTCGTGCCCTGGCACGTGGCGGCCAATTCGCCGGCCGCGGCGCAACTGGTGTCGCCGGTGCTGGAGTTCGACGACCAGGACTGGCCGGTGGCGATGGAGCTGGTGTGGCACAAGCAGCGGCCGCTCGGCAAGGCCGCTACGTGGCTCAAGGAACGGGTGAGCAAGCAGCCGCTGCCGCGTCCGGAGAAGCGGCCGGCATAGGGCCGCTACTCCGGAGGCTCGCGCACGCCGCCGCCTAGCGGACCAGGCCGAACTCCTTCGCCAGCGTGCCGTAGCGTTGCACGGTGTCCTTCACATAGGCGTCAAGCGACGCCGCGCCGCCCAGATCGGCGGGGAACAAGCCTTGCTCCGCGCGCAGCCGGGCGAATGCCGGGCTTGCCTGCAGGCGCTCGAAGCGGCCAGCCCAGCGCTGGTAGTCGGCCTGCGCGACCTTCGGGCCCATGTAGAAGCCGCGCAGGATGGGCCAGGTGATGTCGTAGCCTTGCTCGCGCGCCGTCGGCACGCTGGCAAGCCTGCCCGGCAGGCGCCGCTCGGCCAGCACGGCGAGGATGCGGATCCCGCCTGCGCCGAGTTGCATCGCGGCTTCGGAGACGTCGCCCGACACCGCTTGCACGTGCCCGCCCAGCAGTGCCGTGAAGGCCTCGCCGCCACCTTCGAAGCCCACGAAGCGCATGCGCTTGTAGCCAACGCCGGCCTGCCTGGCCACCAGCGCGGCCTTCATCCAGTCCTGGTTGCCGATGGTGCCACCGGCACCGAACAGTACCTGGTCGGGGTCCGACTTCAGCGCGGCCACCAGGTCCTTCAAGGTCTTGTAAGGCGAATCGGCGCGCACCGCGATCATGCCGTAGTCGGTGCCGAGCGCGCCGACCCAGCGCACGTCGGCCACGCCATACTTGCCGAACTTGCCCTCGGCCAGCGCCAGCAGCGAGCCGCCGGAGAAGGCGACGATCGTATCGGGCTCGGCGGGGCGCTGCGCCACGATGCTGTTGTAGGCCACGGCGCCGATGCCACCCGGCACGTAGACCAGCCGCATCGGTTGCTCGGTCAGTCCGGCTTCCAGCAGCGCTCGCTGCGCCAGCTTGCAGGTCAGGTCGAAGCCGCCGCCGGGCTTGGCGGGCACGATGCACTCCGGCGTGGGGGACGCATGCGCGCAAACCGCCCCGAGGGCGAGCGCGGCGCAAGCGAGACGCAGGGCGGCCGGGACGATGCTCATGGATTCTCCTGGGATGGGGCCGGACGACGGGATAGAACGACAACGCGGCAGACAGCTTACCGGGAAATCCCGGGCAAATCCGCTGGCTGCCGGTGAGAAAATCAGGCATAACGGAGTGCCAGAAGCGCAGGAGAAGAACCTTCCATGAGAGTACTGCTGGTCGAAGACCACGACGAACTGGCCACCTGGGTGATGCAGGCGCTGCGCGCCCTGCATTTCACCGTGGAGCGCGCCGCCGACGCGGCCAGCGCCGAATCCCTCCTGTTCAGCACGCACGCGGGCGGCACCGGTGCCGGCAGCGACTACGCGCTGGTGCTGCTGGACCTCACGCTGCCCGACCGCGACGGCCTCGACCTGCTCGCCCGCCTGCGCGGCCGCGGCTGCCGCGTGCCGGTGATGATCCTGACCGCGCGCGGCGAAGTGGGCGACCGGGTCAAGGGCCTGGACCTGGGCGCCGACGACTACATGGCCAAGCCCTTCGATCTCGCCGAGTTCGAGGCGCGCGTGAAGGCCCTGCTGCGCCGCGCGCGCCAGACCGAGGCGCCGCTGGTGGTTTGCGGCGGCCTGGGCTTCGATACGGTGTCGCGCCATTTCCAGGTGGGCGGCGTGCCGCTCGCGCTGACGCCGCGCGAGCACGCGGTGCTGGAGATCCTGATGACGCCGCCAGGCAAGACCGTCAGCAAGGACCGGATCTACGCCAGCATCTTCACGCTGGCCGACGAGACCCAGCCCGATGTGATCGAGGTCTATGTGCATCGCCTGCGCCGCAAGCTCGAAGGCTCCGGCGCGGCCATCGTGACCTTGCGTGGGCTGGGCTACGTGCTGGAGCCCAGCGTTGGCTGAGCCGCGCAGGCGTCCCGCCAGCCTGCGCGCGCGCCTGCTGTGGTGGCTGATACCGCCCATGCTGGTGCTGCAGGCGGTGTACGGCGTGGTGGCGTATTCGAATGCGCTGGCGTCAGCCGACCTGGCCTACGACCGCACGCTGCTGGCCTCCGCGCGCAATATCTCCGAGCGCATCACGCTGACACCCGAAGGCGTGCGCGTGGACGTGCCCTATATCTCGCTCGATACCTTCGAGGTGGGTATGAACGCCACCATGTTCTATCGCGTGAGCGGGGTGCATGGCGAGTTCGTCTCGGGCTACGACGACCTGCCGCCGTTCGATGCCAGCCAGCCCCGCACCAGGCTCTATCCCGCGCTGGTGAGTTTCTACGACCGCACTTACCGCGGCCAGCCGATCCGCATCGCCGCGCTGCGCCAGCCGGTGATGGACGCGAGCGGCACGCACGGCGGCATGGCGTTGATCGAAGTTGGCGAGACCCTCGACTCGCGCCAGGCGCTGACGCGCAACATCCTGTTCGATGTGCTGTGGGGCCAGTTGATGCTGGTGCTGGCGGTGGTGCTCGTGATCTGGCTGTTCACGCGGCGCGCGCTGGCGCCGCTCGATGCGCTGCGCGCCGAGGTGGCGCAGCGCCAGCCCGGCGCCACCACGCCGCTGCCGCTCGATAGCGCGCCGCGCGAAACGGCGCCGCTGGTGGAGGCGATGAACGGCTATATGGCGCGGCTGGAGCAGGTGCTGGCCGCGCAGCGCCGCTTTATCGCCGACGCGGCACATCAGTTGCGCACGCCGCTCGCGGTGCTGCACACGCAGGCGCAACTGGCGGCGCGTGAGCACGATCCCGCCGAGCAGCGGCGCATCGCGCAGGGCCTGGCCGACAGCACCGCGCGCATGGCCGCGCTGGCCGACCGCCTGCTGTCGATGGCGCGCGCCGCGCACGGCGGCGCGGAGACACCGCGCGTGCTGGACCTGGCGGCGCTGGTGAGGGAAGTCTGCCTCGAACTCACGCCCGCCGCCCGCGCGCGGCGCATCGACCTGGGTTTCGAGGGCGAGGGCGCGCTGCCGGTGCTTGGCACCGACCTGCTGCACGAACTGGTCACCAACCTGGTCGACAACGCGCTGCGCTACACGCCATCGGACGGCGTCGCCACGGCGCGCGTCCATCGCGCTGGCGAAGCGGTGGTGCTGGAGGTGGAAGACGATGGCCCGGGCATTCCGTTGCAGGAACGCGCGGCGGTACTGGAGCCGTTCTATCGCGGCAAGGCCGCCGGTTTGAGCGCCGCGGGGGAGGCGAACCCGGGCGGCTCCGGGCTCGGTCTCACCATCGTGCGCGACATTGCCGCCGCGCACGGCGCCACGCTGGCGCTGCTGGAGGGCGAGGGCGGCAATGGCCTGCTGGTGCGGGTGCGTTTTCCGCCGGCATAGGGCGGCGCAACGCCACCGGATGCCAGCGACGGCTACCGCCGCGCGGCCACGCTGGCGGCGGAGCGCGCCGGTGCGATTGCCGGTGCCGGCGCGGCGCCTTGCGTTCCGGCGGGCGGTGGCATGCCGCCAGGGGCCGGTGCGGCTGGCACGGTACCTGGCATAGCCGGCGCCGCGTTCGACGCATTGTCCGTCTCGATATGCCACCCGCCGCCCAGCGCCTTGATCAGCACCGCGCTGGTCGTGTACTGGCGGCCTACGATGGTCAGCGCGGTGCGCTCCGCGGTGTAGGCGGTGGTTTGCGCCGTCAGCACATCCAGCAGGCTCGCGGTGCCGGCGCGGTAGCGGTTGTTGACGAGGGCCAGCGCGTCGCGCGCCGAACGCAGCGCGTCGTTCTGCACCACGGATTCCTGCTCCAGCAGGCGCGCGGCCGCGAGGCCATCCTCGACCTCCTGGAAGGCGGAGAGCACCGTCTGGCGGTAATTGGCCACGCTCTGGTCGTAAGCGGCAACCGCCTGCGCCTTGGCGGCGCTGCGCAGGCCACCGTCGAACAGCGTGCCGGCCAGCGCGGGGCCGATCGACCACACGCGGTCCGGCAGCGCCAGCCAGCGCGCCAGCGTGCTGGCGGATAGACCGCCGGTGGCGGATAGCGTCAGCGTCGGGTAATAAGCCGCCTGGGCCACCCCGATCTGCGCATTGGCAGCGGCCATGCGGCGCTCGGCCGCGCCGATATCGGGCCGGCGTTCCAGCAGCGCCGACGGCACCGCGATGGGCACGCGCGGCACGGCGGAGGCGTAGTCCTGCGGCGTGATGGCGAGGTCCGCCGGCGGCTTGCCTGTCAGGATGGCGATGGCGTGCTCCAGCTGCGCGCGCGTGATCTGGATATCGATCTGCTGCGCCTGCGCGCTCTTGAGCTGGGTCTCGGATTGCAGCACGTCGGAGCGCTGGGCGGTGCCGGCTGCGTACTGGTTGCGTACCAGCTGCAGTGATTTCTCGTAGTCGGTCACCGTGCGGTCCAGCAAGGCCTTCTGCTGGTCGGCGATGCGCAGCAGGAAATAGCTCTGCGCCAGCGTGGACTGGGTCGACAGCAATGTCGAAGCCAGGTCGGACTGGCTGGCCTGCGCGCTGGCTTCGCTGCTTTCCACCTGCCTGCGCACACGGCCCCACACATCGATTTCCCAGCTTGCCGACAGCGTGGCCCTCTGCCCGTTGGCGACCTGGCCGTTGCTGCCGCGCGTGCGGTCGAGTCCGGCCGATGCGTTCACGGTCGGGAAGTAGCCCGCGCGCGCCGATTCCAGCGCCGCCAGCGCTTGCCGGTACTGCGCCTCGGATGCCTTGATGTTCTGGTTGGCGACCTGCACCTGTGCCATCAGCTTGTCGAGCTCCGGATCGGCGAACACCGCCCACCAGTTGCTGCGCTCGCTGGTGTCCTGCGGTTCGGCCGGCTTCCACTCGCCCCACTGCGAGGCGTCGGCCGGTGCCTCCTTGAAGGTCGGCGTGGACGGCGCATCGGGGCGCTTGTAGTCGGGCCCCACGGCGCAGCCGGCCAGCAGCAGGGCGCACGCCACCGTCATCGCGGTCGCCGGGAAGGAAAGGGTAGGGAGGCGGAGAAGAGCGTTCATGGATCGCATTCAGGGTTCGAGGCTGGCCGTGGCCGGGGGCACGGCCGAACGGCGCTGGCGCCAGGCTTTCACCTTCAGGCGCCAGCGGTCCAGCGTCAGGTAGACCACGGGCGTCGTGTACAGCGTGAGCAACTGGCTGACCACCAGCCCGCCGACGATGGAGATGCCCAGCGGCGCGCGCAGTTCGGCGCCGTCGCCGCGGCCGATCGCCAGCGGGATGGCGCCCAGCAAGGCAGCCATCGTGGTCATCAGGATGGGGCGGAAGCGCAGCAGGCAGGCGCGGTAGATGGCATCGCGCGGCGACAGGCCCTCGCGCCGCTCGGCATCGATGGCGAAGTCGATCATCATGATGGCGTTCTTCTTGACGATGCCGATCAGCAGGATCACGCCGATCAGCGCGATGATGCTGAAGTCCGTGCCCGAGGCCAGCAGCGCCAGCAGCGCGCCGACGCCCGCCGATGGCAGGGTGGACAGGATGGTGAGCGGATGCACGTAACTCTCGTACAGCATGCCGAGCACGATGTAGATGGTGATCAGCGCGGCCAGGATCAGCAGCGGCTGGCTCTTGAGCGAGTCCTGGAAGGCCTTGGCGCTGCCCTGGAAGTTGGCCTGCAGCGTCTCCGGCACGCCGATGCGCGCCATCTCCGCCTTGACCATGTCGGTGGCCTGCGACAGCGAGACGCCCTCGGCAAGGTTGAAGGAAATGGTGGAGGCGGCGAACTGGCCCTGGTGGTTGACGCCCAGCGGCGTGCTGGTGGGCGCGAACCGCGCGAAGGCCGACAGCGGCACCTGCTTGCCGCCGCCGGTGACTACATAGATATCGTTGAGCGCATGCGGGCCCTGCAGATACTCGGGGCTGAGTTCCATCACCACCCGGTACTGGTTGAGCGGGTGGTAGATGGTGGACACCAGGCGCTGGCCGAAGGCGTCGTTGAGCACGGCATCGATCTGCTGCGCGGTGACGCCGAGCTTCGAAGCGGTGTCGCGGTCGATGATGACCGAGGTCTGCAGGCCCTTGTCGTTGGTGTCGGTATCGACATCCTCCAGCCCCTTGAGGTTGGAGATGGCCGCGCGCACCTTGGGCTCCCACTCGCGCAGCACGTCGAGATCGTCCGACTGCAGCGTGAACTGGTAAGCCGAACTGCTTTGCCGGCCGCCGATGCGGATGTCCTGCACCGAGGTCAGGAACAGGCTGGCACCGGGCTCCTTGGCCAGCTTGACGCGCAGCCGGGCCACGATGGCGTCGGCCGAGTCGCGCTCCGAAATCGGCTTGAGCGTGACGAACATCTGGCCGGTATTGCGCTGCGAACCGCCGGTGAAGCCCGTCACGTTGACCACCGCCGGGTCGGACTGCACGATCTTGATGAAGTTATCGAGCTTGGGCCGCATGGCCTGGAACGAGGTGGCCTGGTCGGCCCGTATAAAGCCGATCAGGCGCCCGGTGTCCTGCTGCGGGAAGAAGCCCTTGGGCACGATCGTGTAGAGCCAGACATTGAGGCCGATGGTGGCCAGCAACACCAGCCACACCAGCACGCTGTGGCGCAGCGACACGGCCAGGGTGCGCGCGTACAGGTCGTGCATCCAGGTGAACACGCGTTCGCTGGCGCGGTAGAAGCGGCCCTGCTGTTCCGGCTTCACCGGCTTGAGCAGGCGCGCGCACATCATCGGCGTGGCGGTCAGCGAGACCACCAGCGATACCAGGATCGCCACCGACAAGGTGATGGCGAACTCCTGGAACAGGCGTCCGACGATGCCGCCCATCATCAGCAGCGGGATAAACACCGCGATCAGCGACAGGCTCATCGACAGCACGGTGAAGCCTACCTCGCGCGACCCCCTGAGCGCGGCTTCGAGCGGCTTCATGCCCTCCTCGATATGCCGCGAGATATTCTCCAGCACCACGATGGCGTCATCGACCACGAAACCGGTGGCGATGGTCAGCGCCATCAGCGACAGGTTGTTGAGCGAGAAGCCGGCCAGGTACATCACCGAGAAGGTGCCGATCAGCGACACCGGCACCGCCACGCTGGGAATCAGCGTGGCGCGCGCATTGCGCAAGAACAGGAACACCACCATGATCACCAGCGCCACCGAGATCATCAGCGTGTGCTCCACCTCGCGCAGCGAACCGCGGATGGTGGGGGTGCGGTCCATCATCACTTCCATCTTGATGGCGGACGGAATCATCTGCTGCAGCGACGGCAGCACCTCGTTGACCCGGTCCACGGTCTCGATGATGTTGGCGCCGGGGGAACGGTTGAGCACCAGCAGCACCGAGGGCTGGCCGTTGGCGGAGCCGGCGTTGCGCACGTCCTGCACCGAATCGGTCACCCTGGCCACGTCAGACAGCCGCACCGGCACGGCGAAGGCGTTCGGGCCGCTGCTGCTGCCGTTGCCGCCGGTGGCGCCGGTGCTGATGGTGGTGGTGCCGCTGCTGGTGGTCAGCGTGGTGGTGGTGACGCCGTTGACGGTCTTGGTGCTGACGCCGCCGCCCGCGGTGGCGTTGGCGGTGCTGGCGATCAGCGCGCCCGCCGAGGCCGAGGAAAACGTGCCCGGCGTGGCGTAGCGCACGATCAGCGGCATATAGTCCGCCGCCTTCATGGCCTGGTCGTTGGCGTAGACCTGCCAGTTGGTGGTGGCGTTTTCCAGCGAGCCGAGCGGACGGTTGGCGTTGGTGGCGCTGATGGTGTTGCGCACATCCTCCAGCGAGATGCCGTATTTGTTGAGCGCGGTGGGGTTGAGCTCCACCCGCACCGCCGGCAGCGAAGAGCCGCCGATGGTGACTTGCCCGACGCCCTCGATCTGCGACATCTTCTGCGCCAGGATGGTCGAGGCCGCATCGTAGAGCTGGCCGCGCGTCATGGTGGGCGAGGTCAGCGCGATGATCATGATCGGCGCGTCGGCCGGGTTGACCTTGCGGTAGGTCGGGTTGCTCGGCAGGCTGGTGGGCAGCGTGGCGCGCGAGGCGTTGATGGCAGCCTGCACGTCGCGCGCGGCGCCGTCGATATCGCGTGACAGCTCGAACTGCAGCGTGACGCGGGTCGAGCCCAGCGAGCTGCTGGAGGTGATCTCGGTGACGCCGGCGATGGCGCCCAGCGCGCGCTCCAGCGGCGTGGCCACGGTGGCGGCCATGGTCTCGGGGCTGGCGCCGGGCAGCGAGGCGGACACCGAGATGGTGGGGAAGTCCACCTGCGGCAGCGGCGACACCGGCAGCAGCCGCAGCGCCGCCAGCCCCGCCAGCAGGATGCCGATGGTCAGCAGCGCGGTGGCGACCGGCCGATGGATAAAGGTAGCCGACAGGTTCATCACGGCCTCGGCTCGGGGGCGGGGCCGCCGGTCTGGTCGCCATCGCCGGTGTCGCCATAACGGCGCCGGCGCCAGTCCTTGAGGCGCATTGCCAGGCTGTCGAACGCCAGGTAGATCACCGGCGTGGTGAACAGCGTCAGCACCTGGCTGACCAGCAAGCCGCCCACCATGGTGATGCCCAGCGGGCGGCGCAGCTCGGACCCGATGCCGGTGCCGAGCATCAGCGGCAGCGCGGCCAGCAATGCCGCCATGGTGGTCATCAGGATCGGGCGGAAACGCAGCAGGCAGGCCTGGARGATCGCCTCGCGCGGCGCCATGCCACCCTCGCGCTCSGCSTCCAGCGCGAAGTCGATCATCATGATGGCGTTCTTCTTGACGATACCGATCAGCAGGATGATGCCGATGATCGCGATGATGCCCAGGTCCTGGCCCGAGACCAGCAGCGCCAGCAGCGCGCCCACGCCGGCCGAGGGCAGGGTGGAGAGGATGGTCACCGGATGGATGGTGCTCTCGTAGAGCACGCCCAGCACGATGTACATCGTGATCACCGCCGCCAGGATCAGCCACAGCGTGTTGGACAACGAGGCACGGAATGCCAGCGCCGCGCCCTGGAATTCGGTCTGCATGGAGATCGGCAGGCCGATTTCGTGCTCCACCTTGGTGATCTTGTCCACTGCCGCGCCGAGCGATTCGCCGGGCGACAGATTGAACGAAATGGTGGCGGAGGGGAACTGGCCCTGATGGTTGATCACCAGCGGGCCGGTGCGCTCGCTGATGCGCGCGAACGCGCCAAGCGGCACTTGCCCGCCCGAGGACGAGGGCAGGCGCAGTTCCGCCAGCGACCGCGGATCGGTGCGGAACTCGGGCATGGCTTCCAGCACCACACGGTACTGGCTCGACTGGGTGAAGATGGTCGACACCAGCCGCTGGCCGAATGCGCTGTACAGCGCGCTGTCGATCACCGCGGTGGTGATGCCGAAGCGCGCCGCGGCGTCGCGGTCGATATCCACGTAGGCGCGCAGGCCGTTGTTCTGCTGGTCGCTGGCCACGTCACGCAGTTCGGGCTCCTGTTTCAGGCGCTCCACCAGCCTGGGCACCCAGGTGGCCAGCGTGACGGGGTCCGGATCCTGCACGGTGAACTGGTACTGGGTGCGGGACACGCGGTCCTCGATGGTCAGGTCCTGCACCGGCTGGGTGTAGAGCGAGACGCCGCCGAGCTTGTCGACCGCGGCCTGCAGCCGGCGCGTCACGTCCTCGATGGAATCGCGGCGCTGGTCCTTGGGCTTCAGGTTGATCAAGAGGCGCCCGGCGTTGAGCGTGGTGTTGGTGCCGTCCACGCCGATGAAGGAGGACAGGCTTTCCACCGCGGGATCTTCCAGCACCACTTTCGCCACCGCCTGCTGTTTCAGCGCCATGGCGGGGAAGGACGTAGTCTGGGAAGCCTCGGTAATGCCCTGGATCACGCCGGTGTCCTGCACCGGGAAGAAGCCCTTGGGCACCAGCATGTACAGCAGCACGGTCAGCACCAGCGTGCCGACGGCGACCAGCAGCGTGAGTTGCTGGCGGTCCAGCACCCAGTCCAGGGCGCGCCCGTAGCTGGCGATCACGTTGTCGAAGAAGCGCCCGGTGGCCCGGTGGAACCGCGAGAGTTTCTCTTCGGGCACATGGTGCAGCAGGCGCGCGCACATCATCGGCGTGAGCGTCAGCGAGACCACCGCCGAGATCAGGATCGATACCGCCAGCGTGATGGCGAATTCGCGGAACAGCCGCCCCACCACGTCGCCCATGAACAGCAGCGGGATCAGCACGGCCACCAGCGAGAAGGTCAGCGAGATGATGGTGAAGCCAATCTGCCTGGACCCCTTGAGGGCCGCCTCCATGGGCGAATCGCCCTTCTCGATGTAGCGCATGATGTTCTCGATCATCACGATCGCATCGTCCACCACGAAGCCGGTGGCGATGGTCAGCGCCATCAGCGTCAGGTTGTTGATCGAGAAGCCCGCCAGGTACATCACCCCGAAGGTGCCCACCAGCGACAGCGGCACCGCCACGCCAGGGATGATGGTGGCCGGCACGTTGCGCAGGAAGACGAAGATCACCATCACCACCAGCGCGACCGCCAGCAGCAGTTCAAACTCCACGTCGCGCACCGAGGCGCGGATGGTGGTGGTGCGGTCGGTCAGCAGCTGCACCTTGACCGAGGCCGGCAGCGAGCTCTGCAATTGCGGCAGCAGCCCCTTGATGCGGTCCACCACCTCGATCACGTTGGCGCCGGGCTGGCGCTGGATGCTCAGCACGATGGCCGGCTTGTCGTTGGCCCACGCCGCCAGCCGGCTGTTCTCGGGGCCGTCGACGATATTGGCCACGTCGGTGATGCGGATCGGCGCGCCGTTCTGGTAGCCCACGATGATCTGGCGGTACTCGTCGGCGGACTTGAGCTGGTCGTTGGCGTCGATGGTGGAGGCGCGCGCGGGGCCGTCGAAGCTGCCCTTGGCGCCGTTGACGTTGGCGCTGCCGATGGCCGTGCGCAGGTCATCGATCGACATGCCGAGCGCGGCCAGCGCGGTCGGGTTGGCCTGGATACGCACCGCCGGGCGCTGCCCGCCGCTGATGCTGACCAGCCCCACCCCCTGCAACTGCGAAATCTTCTGCGCCACGCGCGTATCCACCATGTCCTGCAGCTTGGGCAGCGGCATGGTGTCCGAGGTCATGGCCAGGGTCATGATCGGCGCGTCGGCCGGGTTGACCTTGCTGTAGACCGGCGGCATCGGCAGGTCCGCCGGCAGCAGGTTGCCGCCGGCGTTGATGGCCGCCTGGACTTCTTGCTCGGCCACGTCCAGCGACAGCGTCAGGTCGAATTGCAGCGTGATCACCGAGGCGCCGCCCGAGGACGACGACGACATCTGCTTGAGGCCCGGCATCTGGCCGAACTGGCGCTCCAGCGGGGCCGTGATCGACGACGTCATTACGTCCGGGCTGGCGCCCGGGTAGAGCGTGGTGACCTGGATGGTCGGGTAATCGACCTCCGGCAGCGCCGACAGCGGCAGCAGCCTGAAGGCCACCAGACCGGACAGCAGGATGGCGACCATCAGCAACGCGGTGGCGACCGGCCGCTCGATGAAGAGGCGTGAGGGGTTCATGCTGAGTCCTTACTGCGGCCGCTGGGGCGCCGCGCCCGCCGGGGCGCCATCRCCGCCGGGAACCGGGGCGCTTGCGCCGTCGCGGTGGCGCCGTCCTTCGGCATGGGCGCCGGAGGCACCCGCCGCGCCCGAAGCCCCGCTGCCGCTGGCACCACCCGAGCCGCCGTCGCGGCGGCGTCCGCGCCCGCGCGGCGCGCTGGCCGGCACCAGCGCGGCAGCGCGCGCTGCCGGGTCCACGGTTTCCACCGTCATGCCTTCCTTGAGCCGGTCCGCGCCGTCGATCACCACGCGCTGGCCGGGCTGCACGCCCTTGGTCACGACGGTACGCTCGCCGTCCGACGGCCCCAGCGTGACCACCTGGACCTTGACCTTGCTGCTCTCGTCCACCACATACACGAAGGTACCTTGCTGGCCGCGCTGGATGGCCGCCACCGGTACCACGGTGGCATCCTCGATGGTGTCCACGCGCGTGCGCATGTTGACGAACTGGTTAGGGAACAGCAGGCCGTCGGTATTCTGGAAGATCGCCTTGAGCTTGACCGTGCCGGTGGTGGTGTCGATCTGGTTGTCGGTGGTCAGCAGTGTGCCCTCGGCCAGGCGGTTGCGCGCCTGGCGGTCCCAGGCCTGGACCGGAATGGTCTCGCCGGCATGCAGGCGCTTGAGTACCGAAGGCAGGTTGTCTTCGGGGATGGTGTAGAGCACGGCGATCGGCTGGATCTGGGTGATCAGGGCGATGCCGTTGGTGTCGCTGGTGCTGACGATATTGCCCGGATCGACCTGCCGCAGGCCGATGCGGCCCGAAGCCGGCGCCACGATGCGGGTGTAGCCCAGTTGCAGGCGGGCGCTGTCCACGTTGGCCTGGTCGGTCTTGACCACGCCTTCGTACTGGCGCACCAGCGCGTCCTGGGTGTCGACCTGCTGGCTGGAGATCGAGTCCTGTCCAAGCAGGGTGCGGTAGCGCTTCTGGTCCAGGCGGGCGTTTTCCAGCAGGGCGCGGTCGCGCGCCAGCGTGCCCACGGCCTGGTCCAGCGTGGCCTGGAACGGGCGCGGGTCGATCTCCGCAAGCACATCGCCGGCCTTGACCATCTGGCCCTCCTTGAACAGCACCTTGAGCAGCGGACCCGACACCTGGGCCCGCACGGTCACATTGGCCACCGGCGTGACGTTGCCCAGGCCGTTGAGGATGACATCCATATTGCGTTGGGCCACGGTGCTGACCACCACCGGCGAGCGTTGGCCACCGGGGCCACCGGGGCCACCAGGACCGCCGCGGCCGCCCGGGCCACCGGGACCACCGGCTGCGCCGGGCGCGCCAGGGGCGCTGGCGGCGGGGGTACGGTGCTGGTACCAGTACCAGCCGCCGCCGGCCAGTAGCAGGATCAGCGCGGCGGCGATCAGTTTGCGGCGGCGTGAGGCAGCCTTGGGCGGCGGTGGCAGCTTAGCCTGTTGATGTTCTTCGGGTTTGGCCATGACCGGATCCTGGGAGCGACGCGAAAAAGAGAGCGCGTTCGAACAAATTCGGAGTAAGAGAGGCAGCAGTATGCCGTAATGCCATCGGCACGTGCCGCAGGCAGCACGCGGCTTGTAGTGGCCGGGCGGCATCGGGGCGGGTCCGTTTAGTCCGGCGACCGCCGGCAACGGCAAACATAAGCGAAGCATAATGCGCCTTGATGCTCCTCGTGTTTCAACGCCGGCATCCATTCTTACAGACCATTACCAGCGGCTCGGGTGTAATGCCCTGAAACAATTCGCCCGGATTGCCGCGCCCAGCCTAGCTATCATCTGCCTATGCGAGTCAATCAGCCTACCCAGATCCTGGTCGTCGACGACGATCCCGAACTCCGCGACCTGCTGCGCGAGTATTTAAGCCAGCAGGGTTTCGCCGTGTCCGTGCTGCACGATGGCGAAGGTTTGCAGGCGCGCCTGGAGCGCGAGCGGCCGGCCCTGATCGTGCTCGACCTGATGATGCCGAAGGTGGACGGCCTGACAGCGCTGCGCAACCTGCGTGCCAAGAACGACGATATTCCCGTGATCCTGCTGACCGCGCGCAGCGACGAGATCGACCGCATCGTCGGGCTGGAGATCGGCGCCGACGATTATCTCGGCAAGCCGTTTTCGCCGCGCGAACTGCTGGCGCGCATCAATGCCGTGCTGCGCCGCAAGCTGGCGCGCCCGGCCGCCGCGCCGGAAGACCGCGAGGGCATCGCCTTCGGGCCCTTCCGCGTCAACTTTCGCCAGCGCGCGCTGGCGCGCGCCGGCGAGCAGATGGCGATCAGCGATACCGAGTTCGCGCTGCTCAAGTTGCTGCTGATGCATCCGCTGGAGGTGCTGTCGCGCGAGCGCATCGTGGAACTGATGTACGGCACCGCCAGCGGCATCAGCGATCGCGGCATCGACGTGCAGATCTGGCGTCTGCGCCGCCTGCTCGACGAGGACGCCCAGCGTCCCCGCTACATCCAGACCGTGCGGGGGCGAGGCTATACCTTCGTGCCTGACGAAGCAGACGACATACCGCAATGAAGCTGCGCATCGATACGCTGTTCGGACGCATCGCGCTGCTGATCGCAGCCGTGCTGGTACTGAGCCATTTTTCCTGGCTTGCCATCCTGCGCATGGATCGCCGCCAGCAGCAGGTGGATTACTCCGTCGAACAGATGATGTTCCAGTTCGAGAGCATCCAGCGCGCGCTCGCCGCGCAGCCTCCGGCCAGGCTGCCGAGCCTGGTGGAAGTGGCCAGCGAGGCCAGCGCGGCGGAGCATACCGTGGCGGCCAAGGGCAGGGCGCGCCGGCTGGTCGAGAAGTTCGCGCAGCGCATGCCGGCCGGTACCCAGGTGCGGCTCGAAGAAGAAGAGACGTCGCGCATCTGGATCAAGCTACCCCAGCGGCAGGACTGGATCGCGATGCCGGTGCTGTGGGTGGTCAACCCGCCGCCCGACAATCGCCTGCTGCCCGGCGTGATCCTGGTGGTCGGTGTGGCCATGGCGGTGGCCTTGCTGATCGCCTGGCAGATCCAGCGCCCGGTGCGCGACATGGCCGCGGCCGCCGAGCAGTTGTCGCGCCAGCACACCGTCGAGCCGCTGCGCGAACGCGGCCCGCACGAGTTGCGCCAGCTGATCGTGCGTTTCAATCGCATGATGGCCGACCTGACCCGCATCGACCAGGAACGCAACACCATGCTGGCCGGTATCGCCCATGACCTCAAGACGCCGCTGGCGCGGCTGCGGCTGCGCGCCGAGATGCTGGCCGATCCCAAGGCGGCGGCTGGCGTGACGCGTGACGTCGARTCCATGTCCGCCATCGTCGAACAATTCCTCACCTTCGCCCAAAGCGGCGAGCCTGCCGCCCGGCCGGTGCCGGTGGACCGCCGCATCGGTGAACTGGCCGCTTCGCTGGCGGAGCAGGACAAGCCGGTGGAAGTGTCGCTGATGGCAGGCGAAGGATTCCGGTTGATTGCCACCCAGCTCGACCGCATCGTTGGCAATCTGATCGACAACGCGTATGCCTATGGCGCGCCGCCGGTGCTGCTCAGTACCTCGCGCCAGGCCGATGGCTGGCATATGGGGGTGGAAGACCACGGCGAAGGCATTCCGCCGGAAGCGATGGACAAGGTGACGCTGCCTTTCGTGCGACTGGATCCGGCGCGCGGCGGCAATGCGCATTCGGGCCTGGGCCTGGCCATCGTGGACCGGCTGGTGCGCCAGGCGGGCGGGCGGCTCGTGCTGGAAAACCGTGCCGAGGGCGGGTTGCGGGTGGAAATGGTGTTTCCGTTCGCGGCGCTGGCACAGGCAGCCTGAACGCCGCTCCAAATGCAGCTTCGGCGCCGCGCCGGCCACCTGCCGCGGCGTCCGGAGTGTCTCAATCCTGGAACACTTTCGGGTAAATTCTCCCGCCGCGGGCGCTTCCGCCTGGCGTCATGGCCACGCGGGCCAGACGATGTCTCGCATGGTACGCAGATTGCAGCACTTACTTGCTCTGTGCGCTTTGGCGACGCGTAGTGCCATTCCAGTTGATCAGGAGACGCATCATGGCAACTTTCGTAGCACTCTTAAACTTTACCGACCAGGGAATCCGTACCGTAAAAGACACAACCAAGCGCGCCGCTGCCGTTCGCGAAATGGCGAAGAAAAACGGCATCGACATGAAAGATATCTACTGGACGCTCGGGCAATATGACCTTGTAGTGACCTTTACCGCGCCCGACGAAGCTACCATGACCGCGTTCGGACTGTCCCTGGGCATGGCGGGCAATGTGCGCACGCAGACGCTGCGTGCTTTCTCCGCAGACGAGATGGATGGCATCCTCGGCAAGATGCCGTAAGCGCATTCCTCATACCGGCTCGCCAAGAAGAAAGCCCGCATCGTGCGGGCTTTCTTCTTGGCCTTGGATGCGTTCCGCCTTCAGGCGCCGGGCACCTTCTTCTTTTCGCCGATGCGGCTTTCCTTGCCCGCCAGCAGCTTGCCGATATTCTGGCGATGGCGAACCACCAGCAATACGCTGATCGCAAAGACCGCGCCGGCGATCACGTCCACGCCCTGCATCAGCACATAGAAGAAGGGCGCGAAGACCGCGGACACCAGCGCTGCCAGCGACGAATAGCGGAAGAAGAATGCCATGATCAGCCAGGTGGCCATCGTGCCCGCACCTAGCAGCGGGTCGATGGCGAACAGGATGCCGGCTGCGGTAGCCACGCCCTTGCCGCCGGCGAAGCGGAAGAAGACCGGGAACAGGTGGCCCAGGAAGACCGCCACGGCCACCAGCGCGATACCGGTGTCGTCGAGGCCGTAGGCCGGGCCGAAACGCTCCGCCAGCCAGACCGCCAGCCAGCCTTTCAAGGCGTCGCCGATCAGCGTCAGTACGGCGGCTTTCTTGTTGCCGCTGCGCAGGACGTTGGTGGCGCCAGGATTGCCGGAACCGTAGGTGTGCGGGTCAGGCAGGTTCATGGCCTTGCTGACCACGACGGCGAAGGAAATGGAGCCGATCAGGTAGGCGGCGAGGGTGAAGATTAGGTTGGCCATTTGGGGGAACCGGGTATTTGAGGCTGGCGGGATTGTAGCGTGGAAGGGGGGTGGGGGGCGGGCTATGGCGGTGTGCGAAACGGTTGGCTTTTGATTTTGGCGGTGTTGGTTGTTGCACCCAACAGCGTACGACATCCCCCTGCGGGGGACGCCGGTCACTCTTCTTTGCTTCGGCAAAGAAGACTAACGAGAAGAAAGCCGACCCTGCCGGGGGCAGAGCAATCAGGCTTGTGGGCCTCGGTGGTTGCGTCGTACGGCCCTGAGTGTTGGCTGGCGTGCCTTACTGACTCGAAGGGCAGCGCAATCGCATGACCCATGGGTTTCGTGGTGGGGCCCCTGACCTCGTGCGCGGTGCCTGCTCCCACATCTGCCGTTCGCGGCGCGAATTGCTGCAGCGTATCGTGCCTTGCTGGTTTCGTGGTTTTGTCTCTGACGGCGAATAGCGTGCCAATTGACACCCTGCCGTACCGGCGCTGGCCGTGACTGAATACAACCGTCTTCGTTTCTGGGTGGGCACCGTGGCCCGGTCAGCGAAGACGGAAGGATCTGGCGACGGTGTTGGGCGGTTCGCTGCCACTTCATGAGCGAGGCTGCCGGCAATTGAGCACGGGCCACCGCGCCCACCACGAAACCCATCATTGCGAAATTGCGCAGCGCCCACCTCCGCGAACGGCAGGGACTGAACAATCACTGCGCTTGCCGTCAGAGACAAAACCACGAAACCAGTAAATCTCGAAGATTCGCGGCCGTTTGCACCGCGTACGGCAGATGGCCGAATGGGCAGGGCATCCGCCATCAGGGGCTGCACCACGAAACCCGTGTGGCGCGCAGTGGTGCAGCGGGGAAACCGGTAGGACATGTCAGCCGAAGCCACTGCCCGCACGACGGAATCACCGCCGCCGAACAGCCTGATTGCTCTGCCCCCGGCAGGGTCGGCTTTCTTCTCGTTAGTCTTCTTTGCCGAGGCAAAGAAGAGTGACCGGCGTCCCCCGCAGGGGGATGTCGTACGCTGTTGGGTCCAACAACCAACACCGCCAAAACCAATCCCAACCCCGCAATAAAAAACCAACGGTTTTGCCCCCCAACCCCAACCAAGTCCCCCTCAATCCACCAACGCACACTCCACCACCTCAGCCCCCACCAACCCCACCAACACCTGCGGATCAATACTAACCAGATACCCCCTACGCCCCCCATTAATATAGATCCGCCCCATCGCCAGCACCCCAGCCTCCACAAACACCGGCATCCGCTTGCGCGTCCCAAACGGCGAAGTACCCCCCACCATATACCCGCTATGCCGCTGCGCCACCTCCGGCTTGCACGGCTGCACGCTCTTGCGCCCCGTCTGCCGAGCCAGGTTTTTCGTCGACACCGAACAATCCCCGTGCATCAGCACGATCATCGGCTGCGCCTTCTCGTCCTCCATCACCAGCGTCTTGATCACGGCATGTTCATCCACGCCAAGCTGGCGCGCCGACTCCCCGGTGCCCCCATGCTCGACATAGTCATAGGCATGTTCGCCAAAGGCAACGCCATGCTGCTTGAGGAACTGAGTAGCGGGGGTTTCCGAAACGTGTTTGGACTTGCTCATGATGGAATGACTGTTCGCAATGACCGCGCAAAAAAACCTACCCGCGCGGATGATGCTGCTGATGCAGATCCCGCAAGCGCTCGCGCGCCACATGCGTATAGATCTGCGTAGTGGAAATATCGGCATGCCCCAACAGCAACTGCACCACGCGCAGGTCTGCGCCGTGGTTGAGCAGGTGGGTGGCAAAGGCATGCCGCAACGTATGCGGGGACAACGGCGCGTAGATCTCGGCGTCGCGCGCGTGGCGCTTGATCAGGTGCCAGAAGGCCTGCCGCGTCATGCCCTCGCCGCGCTGGGTGACGAACAGCGCGTCGCAGGCGCGCTCGCCCAGCAGCGCGGGCCGGCCTTCGGCGAGGTAGCGGCGTAGCCAGTCGCCGGCTTCGGTGCCGAAGGGAACCAGCCGTTCCTTGTTGCCCTTGCCGCCGACCACGCGCGCCACGCCTTCGTTGAGGCCGACTTCGATGGTCTTCATCTGCGTGAGCTCGGACACGCGCAATCCGCTGGCGTACATCAGCTCCAGCATGGTGCGGTCGCGCAAGCCGAGCGGAGTGGCGGTGTCGGGCGCTTCAAGCAGGGCTTCGACCTGGGCTTCGGTCAGCGTCTTGGGAAAGCGCGGCGGCTGCTTGGCCGGGCGCAGCAGCAGGCAGGGATCGGCCGTGATCATGTGCTCGCGCACCGCCCACTGGTAAAAACGCTTGAACACGGTGAGCCGCCGGTTGGCCGACGATGCGCGCGTCTCGAGGTGGCGCGATGCGAAGTAGCCATTGAGGGCGGCATCGTTCACCCCCAGCAGCGTGGCCGTAGCCGTGCCATGCAGCCAGCGCGAAAGCAGCGTCAGGTCGCGCCGGTAGGCGTCGATGGTGTTGCGCGCCAGCCCGTCTTCCAGCCACAGCGCATCGCAGAAACGGTGGACCAGGTCCAGGTCGGCAAGCAGCTCGGGGCTGTCCTGGGCTTCGGTGCCGCCTTCGACGGAGGCGAGATCGTTCATGCCAGCATCACCCCTTCGTGGATCAGCAACCAGCGTTTGATGTCAAGGAAGAAGCCATCGCCCTGGTGGTTGGCAAAGCCGCCGATGCCGCTGGCGCCGACCACGCGGTGGCAGGGAATCACCACCGGGAAGTAATTGGCCCCGCACGCYTGCCCGACCGCGCGCGGCGCGCTGGCGATCTGCCGCGCCACGGCGCCATAGGTGGTGACCTTGCCGCGCGGCACGCTCGCGATGGCTTGCCATACCCGGCGCTGGAAGGCGCTGCCGACCGGCGCCAGCGGGATATCGAAGGGGGCATCCGGATCGGCGTAGTAGGCCTCGAGTTGCCGCGCCAGCCGTCGCGCGACCGCATTGGCGGGTTCGATGAGCTTCATGCTCTCGGGCAGGTAGACGATCTCGCGGATGGTTTCGCCGTCGGTACGCACGCCGATCTTGCCGAAAGGCGCGGGAAGGATGGCGTCGAAGATGGAGTCCATGGCAGGGTGCGGAAGGCGCGAGCCTGGATTTTAGAGCATGGCGGAGCCGGTGGGATGCCCGGTGGCGTGCGAGGCGCTCGGGCGGCGCTTTGGTGGAGGCATGCAACCGCTTGCCTGCGGGTTTCCCCTTCCTTGAGTTCTGCCTCTCCGTATTATTTAATTCAAACTGAATTAATTAATGCAGCGGCGAATCCATCCTGTGATCCAGGCGGCGCCCAGAACAACACCGGAGACGATATGAACAGTGCCAAGGCCGGCCGCGGCGTGAATTCCGCCAGCCTGCGGCTGTACAACGAGCGCGCGCTGCTGCTGGCGCTGCGCCGGGCCGGGGAGGCGTCCAAGGCCGATCTCGCCCGCATGGCCCAGCTCACCAACACGGCGGTGGGCAGCATCGTGCAGACGCTGACCGAGGATGGCCTGATCGAAGTCGCCGGCCGCAGGCAGGACGGGCAGCGTGGCCAGCCGGCCAGCCTGATCCGCCTGCAGCCGAAGGGGGCGTTCGGCATCGGCGTGCGGCTGGACCGCGCCAGCATCGAGTGCGTGATGGTGGATTTCGGCGGCGAGATCCTCGCCACCCGCGCCCACCAGATGATCCTGCCGCACCCGGATCAGGCGCTCGAGATCGTGCGCGGCGACGTGGCCGCGCTGCGCGCGCAGCTGACGCCGGCCGAACGCAAGCGCCTGCTCGGCATCGGCGTGGCCCAGCCCTACAACCTCGGCGCCTGGCTGCGCGAACTGGATCTGCAGGACGAGGCTTCACAAGCCACCTTCCGCGCCTGGGATGCGGTGGACTTCGCCGCCGAACTGGCGGACGCCACGGACATGCCGGTGTTCGGCGAGAACGACGGGACCGCCGCCGCCGTGGCCGAACTGTTCTACGGCCGCCACCACGCGCAGAGTTTCCTCTATGTCTTCCTCGGCCCGGCCATCGGCGGCGGCGTGGCGCTCAACGGCGACTGCGTGCGCGGCGTGTCGGGCAATGCCGGCGATATCGGCATGATGCCGGTCCAGCCGGGCACGCTGGCCTCGGCGCCGCGCACCGGCAAGCGGCGCGACATCCTGCTGGCACGCGCTTCGCTCAATGCGCTGACCCGGCACCTGCGCCATCACGGTGTGACCATCGACGGCCACGCGGATCTGGAAGCGCAGGTGCGCAACCAGCATCCGGCGGTGGGGGAGTGGCTGGAAGACTGCATCGACGCGCTCGCGCCGGCTATGCAGTCCGCGCTGGCGGTGCTCGACGTGCCGCTGATCATCCTTGACGCCGACATCGATGCCGGCCTCGTGGCGGCGCTGATCGGGCGCCTGCAGACCGAACTGGACGAGGGCGCGCCGGAGGCGCGGCGCCCGCCGCGCGTGGTGCGTGGTTGCTTCGGTGCCAACGCCGGCGCGGTGGGTGCCGCCTCGCTGCCAATGTTCATGAACTTCTCGCCGCGGGCCGAAATGCTCAGGGGCGCATCCGCCATGATTCCGGAGGCCAACCATGYCATCGTCTGACCTGTCCGATTTTTCCGGCGCGTGTGCCAGGCCGCCCTTGCTGGCGCTGCGCAATATCTGCAAGACCTTCCCCGGCGTGCGCGCGCTGCGCAATGTCGAGCTGACCGCCTATGCCGGCGAGGTCCATGCCCTGATGGGTGAAAACGGTGCCGGCAAGTCGACCCTGATGAAGATCCTGTCCGGTGCCTACACCGCGGATCCCGGCGGCGAATGCCATATCGACGGGCAACGGGTGGAGATCGACGGGCCGCAATCCGCGCGCGACCTCGGCGTGGCGGTGATCTACCAGGAGCTGAGCCTGGCGCCCAACCTGAGCGTGGCGGAGAACATCTACCTTGGCCGCGCGCTGCAACGGCGCGGGCTGGTGGCGCGCGGCGAAATGGCGCGCGCCTGCGAGCCGACGCTGGCCCGGCTCGGCGCGGATTTCTCGCCCGTTGCCTGTGTCTCCAGCCTGTCGATCGCGCAACGCCAGCTGGTCGAGATTGCGCGTGCCGTGCACTTCGAAGCGCGCATCCTGGTGATGGACGAACCCACCACGCCGCTGTCCACGCACGAGACGGACCGCCTGTTCGCGCTGATCCGCCAGTTGCGCGGCGAAGGCATGGCGATCCTCTATATCAGCCACCGCATGGCCGAGATCGACGAACTGGCCGATCGCGTGACGGTGCTGCGCGACGGCTGCTTCGTCGGCACGCTGGACCGCGATCACCTGTCGCAGGCGGCGCTGGTCAAGATGATGGTGGGGCGCGACCTGTCGGGCTTCTATACCAAGACGCATGGCCAGTCGCGCCAGGGCGAGGTGATGTTGTCGGTGCGCGATATAGCGGACGGGCGCCGCGTCAAGGGCTGCAGCTTTGATCTGCGTGCCGGCGAGGTGTTGGGACTGGCGGGCCTGGTCGGCGCGGGCCGCACGGAACTGGCGCGGCTGGTGTTCGGCGCCGATGTGCGTACGCGCGGTGAGGTGCGCATTGCAAGCCCGGCCGGGATGGTCACGCTGCCACCCGGCGGCCCGCGCCAGGCCATCGATGCCGGCATTGCCTACCTGACCGAGGACCGCAAGCTGCAAGGCCTGTTTCTCGACCAGAGCGTGCTCGAGAACATCAACCTTATCGTGGCCGCGCGCGATGCCCTCGGGCTTGGACGCCTGAACCGGCCGGCCGCGCGCCGGCGGACCACGGAGGCCATCGACACGCTCGGCATCCGCGTCGCGCATGCGCAGGTCAATGTGGGTGCGCTGTCGGGCGGCAACCAGCAGAAGGTGATGCTGTCGCGGCTGCTGGAAATCCAGCCGCGCGTGCTGATCCTCGATGAGCCCACCCGTGGCGTGGATATCGGCGCCAAGTCGGAAATCTACCGCCTGATCAACGCGCTGGCCGAGAGCGGCGTGGCGATCCTGATGATCTCCAGCGAGCTGCCCGAAGTAGTGGGCCTGTGCGATCGCGTACTGGTCATGCGCGAAGGTGCGCTGGCCGGCGAGGTCCGCCCTGCCAGCAGCGCCGCCGAAACCCAGGAACGCATCATTGCGCTGGCGACGGGCGCGGCGCAGCCGGCGGCGGGCTGGACTGGCACGCCATTGGCCGCGGCCGTCAATGCCGCCGCGGGCAACGCAACAAGCAGCATGCTGCACTGAGACAGGGCGGAGCCTCTCCGCCACCCGCAAGAGATATTGACGCCGCCCTGCAGATCCCCGCAGCCGCCGGCGCAGGAGACAACCATGCACGAATCCATCACCCGTCCCGTTCCTTCCTCCGGTCCGGCCGCGCCGTCGGCGTCCCTCGGCCGCATCACCACGCAGGAGCGCCTGCGCGCGCTCGGCATGCTGCCGGTGCTGGTGCTGCTGTGCATCGGCTTCACGGTGCTCACCGAGAACTTCGCCGGCTGGCAGAACCTGTCGATCATCGCGCAGCAAGCTTCGATCAATATGGTGCTGGCCGCAGGCATGACCTTCGTGATCCTGACTGGCGGCATCGACCTGTCTGTGGGGTCGATCCTGTCGATCTCCGCGGTGGTGGCGATGCTGGCATCGCTGTCGCCGCAGCTAGGCATGCTGAGCGTGCCGGCCGCGCTGCTGTGCGGCTTGCTGTTCGGCATCGTCAACGGGGCCCTGGTCGCTTTCATGAAACTGCCGCCGTTCATTGTTACGCTCGGCACGCTGACCGCCGTGCGCGGGCTGGCGCGGCTGGTCGGCAACGACAGCACGATCTACAACCCGGATATCGGCTTCGCCTTCATCGGCAACGCAGAGGTGCTGGGCGTGCCCTGGCTGGTGATCATCGCCTTCGCCGTGGTGGGGGTGTCGTGGTTCGTGCTGCGCCGTACCGTGCTGGGCCTGCAGATCTACGCGGTGGGCGGCAATGCGGAAGCGGCGCGGCTGTCCGGCATCAAGGTGTGGGTCGTGCTGCTGTTCGTCTATGCGGTCTCGGGTTTGCTGTCCGGCCTCGGCGGCGTGATGTCCGCCTCGCGGCTGTACGCCGCCAACGGCCTGCAACTGGGCCAGTCGTATGAGCTCGACGCGATCGCGGCGGTCATCCTTGGCGGCACCAGCTTCGTCGGCGGCACCGGCTCGATCGTCGGTACGCTGGTGGGGGCGCTGATCATCGCGGTGCTGTCCAACGGGCTGGTGCTGCTGGGCGTGTCCGATATCTGGCAGTACATCATCAAGGGCCTGGTGATCATCGGCGCGGTGGCGCTCGACCGCTACCGCCGCAAGGGCTCGGCACGTACCTGATGCGCTTGCGCTGAACACACCGGCTACTGGAGACACGACATGTCCAAGCATTACCTGGCGGCACTCACGCTGGCGGCAATGAGCGTACTGTGCACCGGCGCGGCGGCGCAGGGCGCGCCGGACCCGGCGTCGGCGCCCGCGGCCGCGCAAAAGCCGTTGAAGAAGGTCGGCGTCACGCTCGGCTCGCTCGGTAATCCGTACTTCGTCGCGCTGGCGCACGGCGCCGAAGCCGCGGCCAGGAAGATCAACCCGGAGGTCAAGGTCACGGTGCTGTCCGCCGACTACGACCTCAACAAGCAGTTCTCGCATATCGACAGTTTCATCGTGTCCAAGGTGGACCTGATCCTGATCAACGCGGCCGATGCGCGTGCCATCGAACCGGCGGTGAAGAAGGCGCGCAAGGCCGGCATCGTGGTGGTGGCGGTGGACGTGGCGGCGGCGGGCGCCGACGCCACGGTGCAGACCGACAACACCCAGGCCGGCGAGCTTGCCTGCGGCTTCCTCGCCGAGCGGCTGGGCGGGCGCGGCAACCTGATCATTCAGAACGGCCCGCCGGTGTCCGCGGTGCTGGATCGCGTGAAGGGCTGCAAGACCGTGCTGGGCAAGCACCCCGGTATCCATGTGCTCTCCGACGACCAGGATGCCAAGGGCTCGCGCGAGGGCGGGCTGAACGTCATGCAGCTTTACCTGACCCGTTTCCCCAAGGTCGATGCGGTGTTCACCATCAACGACCCGCAGGCGGTCGGCGCCGACCTGGCCGCGCGCCAGTTGAACCGGCGCGGCATCCTGATCGCCTCGGTCGACGGCGCGCCCGATATCGAGGCCGCGCTCAAGGCCAACACCCTGGTCGAGGCCTCGGCCAGCCAGGACCCCTGGGCCATCTCGCGCACCGCGGTGGAGATCGGCGTGGGGCTGATGAACGGCAGGCCGCCCGCAAGCCGCACCGTGTTGCTGCCGCCTGCATTGGTTACGCGCGCCAATGTGAACGACTACAAGGGCTGGTCCGCGCCGCGCTAGCGTGGCCAGCGGCCACGCCAACCCGCTTCAAACCGATGAATCGAATAACCAACCGACTGGTGACATGATGCAAAGCAATGCTGTAGGCGCAGTACCCGAATTCGACTTCGTGCTGTTCGGCGGCACCGGGGACCTGGCCACGCGCAAGCTGCTGCCGGCGCTGTTCGACGCGCACTGCGTGGGCTCGCTGCATCCGCGCGGGCGCATCCTCGCGCTGGGCAGCCAGCCGCTCGGCCAGGAAGCCTACCTGACCATGCTGGAGGCCAAGGTGCGTCCCGCGCTGCCGGCGGCCGCGGCCGACGAAACATGGCGCTCGTTTGCCGAGCGCATTCTTTACCTGCAGGTGGATGCCAACGCGCCGGACGGTTTCGATTCCCTGGCCGAACTGGTGCGCGCGCGCGCCGCCCCGGTGGTGGTGTTCTACCTGGCCACGGGGCCGCACCTGTTCGTGCCGATCTGCGACCATCTGGCCCGCACGGGGCTTAATCACGCCGGCGTGCGTATCGTGCTGGAGAAACCGCTGGGTCATGACCTGGCCTCGTCCGACGCGATCAACTCCGCGGTGGCGCGCCATTTTGCCGAAGACCAGATCTATCGCATCGATCATTACCTGGGCAAGGAATCGGTGCAGAACCTGATGGCGATGCGCTTCGGCAATGTCCTGTTCGAGCCGCTGTGGCGGCGCGAATGGGTGCGCGATGTGCAGATCACCATCGCCGAGGAAATCGGTGTGGAAAAGCGTGGCGCGTTCTACGACGGCATCGGTGCGTTGCGCGACATGGTGCAGAACCACCTGCTGCAACTGCTGTGCATGGTGGCGATGGAGCCGCCCTCCAGCCTGTCCGAGGACGCCATCCGCGACGAGAAGCTCAAGATCCTGAAGGCGCTCAAGCCGATCGCGCTGAACGAGGTGGCCGAGAAAGTGGTACGTGGACAGTACTGCCGCGGCGCGGCGAGCGGCGATGCGGTGCCGGGCTACGTGAACGAGCCGGCCGTCTCGCCCGACAGCCAGACCGAAACCTTCGTCGCCATCAAGGCGGAGATCGCCAACTGGCGCTGGGCCGGCGTGCCGTTTTACCTGCGCACCGGCAAGCGCATGCAGTCGCGCGTGGCGGAGATCGTGATCCAGTTCCGCGACGTGCCGTATTCCCTGTTCCCGCGCCCGCTCGACCACGAGCCCGGCAACCGGCTGGTGATCACGCTGCAGCCGGAGGAAAGCATCCGCCTGCATTTCCTGGTCAAGCATCCTGGCGACACCCAGGCGCTGCAGCCCGCCACGCTGGATCTGCAACGCATGTTGCCGCGCGGGCAGGGCGGTCGCCATGAGCGCAAGACCGGGGCTTACGAGCGCCTGCTGCTTGACGTGATCCGGGGCCGTCTCGGGCTCTTCGTGCGGCGTGACGAACAGGCACAGGCCTGGCGCTGGGTCGCGCCCATCCAGCAGGCATGGGCGCAGAGCAATCTCGCGCCCAAGCTCTACACCGCGGGCACCTGGGGGCCGGCCGCGTCGAGCGCGCTGCCTTCGCGCGATGGCGCGGTCTGGCATGAAGAGCTGTGAAGTCAGCTTGAGGGATACCGCCGCCCTTGCCATGGCCAGGGCGGCGGCGAGTACAGGAGTTGAACCGATGTCCAATATGTCCCACCACCTGCCCACCTGGCAACGGCTGCAGGCGCATGCCCAAGTCATCCGCGATGCCCACCTGCGCGACTGGTTCGACGGCGAGCAGGGCGAAGCCCGCGGTGCCCGCTTCGTGGCCGAGGCGGCCGGCCTGACGCTGGACTATGCCAAGAACCGCGTCACCGACACCACGATGGCGCTGTTGTTCGAACTCGCCAGCGAGGCGGGCGTAACCACGCGGCGCGATGCGATGTACCGCGGCGAAGCGGTCAATACCACCGAGCGCCGCGCCGCGCTGCACATGGCGCTGCGCGCGTGGCCGGAGGATGGTTTCCATGCGCAGGGCGTGCCGGTGGCCGGCGACGTGGCCGCGGTGCTGGCGCAGATGGAACGCTTCGCCGGCGCGGTGCGCGGCGGCACATGGCGCGGCTGGAATGGCCGCGTGATTGCCGATGTGGTCAATATCGGCATCGGTGGCTCGGACCTGGGTCCGCGCATGGTCTGCCGCGCGCTCGCGCACCTGGATAGCGAAGGGCCGCGCATGCATTTCGTCGCCAACGTGGACGGCAGCGATCTCGCCGCGGTGCTCGCGCGGCTGGATGCCGCCAGCACGCTGGTGGTGGTTTGCTCCAAGACCTTCACCACGCTCGAGACCATGGCCAACGCGCAGACCGCGCGCGCCTGGTTCCTGCGCCACGGCGTGCCGCAGGCGCAGCTGGCAAGCCATTTCGTCGCGGTTTCCACCAACCGGGAGGCCGTGGTGGCGTTCGGCATCGATCCCGTCAACATGTTCCCGTTCTGGGACTGGGTGGGCGGGCGCTTCTCGCTGTGGTCGGCGGTGGGCCTGTCGATTGCGCTGGTGGTCGGCTTCGATCGCTTCCGCCAGTTGCTTGACGGCGCCCGCGCCATGGACCGGCATTTTGCCGAGGCCGGCGCGCCGCGCAACATGCCGATGATCCTCGGCCTGCTCGATGTCTGGTATCGCAGCTTCCTGGGCACCGGCAGCCGCTGCGTGGCGCCGTACTGCGAGCCGCTCGAATTGCTGCCGGCCTTCCTGCAGCAGCTTGAGATGGAGAGCAACGGCAAGTCCGTGCAGCTCGACGGCGCCGCCGCCGCGCAAGGCACTGCGCCCGTGGTGTGGGGCACCACCGGCACCAACGGCCAGCATGCCTACTTCCAGATGGTGCACCAGGGTTCGCACTGGATGCCGGTGGATTTCATCGCCGCGCTCGAACCGGCGTACGCGATGCCCGGCCACCATGGCAAGCTGCTCGCCAACTGCTTCGCGCAGGGCGAGGCGCTGCTGCGCGGCCGCACCGCCGAGGAGGTCAGGGCGCTGGGCGTGCGGGACGAGGCGCTGGTGCCGCACATGGTGTTCGAGGGCAACCGGCCCAGCAATACCTTGCTGCTGCAGCGGCTCGATCCCTGGCACCTGGGTGCGCTGATTGCGCTCTCGGAGCACCGCACCTTCGTGCAGGGCGTGCTTTGGAACATCAATTCGTTCGACCAGTGGGGCGTGGAACTCGGCAAGCAACTGGCTGGGCCGATCGCCTGCGAGCTCGACGGCGGACCGGTGCGGCCCCACGATGCTTCCACCGCCGGCCTGATCCGGCGCGCGCTGGCCGCGGCGTCGGCGTGGCAAGGCTGAGGCGCGGCGCGCGGCCGCTATCCAACACAGTAGAGGATGCAATGACAACGACACCATGGCCTGCGTACGTCGTCTTCGGCGAGGCGTTGACCGATATGGTCCACCAGGGCGGTCAGGACTGGCTCGGCCTGCCCGGCGGCTCATGCTGGAACGTAGCCCGCGTGGGCGCGCGGCTGGGCATTCCCACCGCGTTCGCCGGCGCGATCAGTTGCGACGCGCTGGGCGACCAGCTCGCCCTGGCCAGCGAGGACGCCGGCCTTGACCTGCGTTTCCTGCAGCGCGTCGAACGCTCGCCGCTGCTGGCTTTTGTCGGCGCGCAGCACCCGCCGCAGTACTTCTTCGTGGGCGACGACAGCGCCGATCTCTACTTCGATCCCGCGCGTTTGCCGCAGGGCTGGCGCCAGGCCGCGCGCACGGTGCATTTCGGCTCGCTGAGCCTGGCGCGCCAGCCGCTGGCCGCGCGCCTTTGCGAAGAAGCCACGCAAGCAGCGGCGGCGGGCAAGCGCATCGCCTTCGACCCCAATTTCCGCATGCCCATGCGCGCGCCGGCGTACCAGGCGGTCTTTGCGCATCTCGCCGGCCTGGCGGACTACATCAAGGTCTCGGACGAGGACCTGCGCGGCCTGTATCCGGCACTGGATGAACACGCCGCGCTGGCCGCGCTCAGGGCGCTGGCCCCGCGCGCGAGCGTGCTGCTGACGCGCGGCGCCGATGGCATGACGCTGCTGCATGGAGATGCGGTTTGCGAACAGCCGGTGTTTGCCGTCGATGTGGTCGACACCGTGGGCTGCGGCGATGCCGCCATGGGAGGGTGGATGGCGGGATTGCTGCTGGATCCCGGGGCGACACCGGCGCGGCAGGCGCGATGGGCGGCGGCTAGCGCGGCGGTGGCGGCTACGCGGGCGGGGGCGTATTCGCCCACGGTTGCGGAGGTCGAGGCGCTGCTGGGCAAGATGGCCGTTCCGGCCTGACGGGGCCGGAACGGCGCCATACGGCGCAGCATCTGTTGAATCTTTCCTTCAATACAGCTAGAATTTTTCCGAACAACCATTTAACGGAACCAAGGTTCCAAAAAACGGAACCAGAAATTCTAGCCGGCCGCACCGCCGGGTGACGGGTGCGGCCCGAAGGGAAAGATCCCGCATGAGCATTCTTGAAGGCGTCGAAAGCGTGCTGGGCCTGTTCGAACAGGGCCGGCACGAGATTGTCTTTAACGACATCACCGACGAACTCGGCCTGGCCAAGAGTTCCGCGTCGCGCCTGCTCGCCCAAATGGTGAAATACCGCCTGCTGGAGATGCATCCAGCCACGCGGCGCTATCGCCCTGGCGTACTGCTGATCCGCGCGGCGCAAGCGGCCACCCAGGCACATCCCTTCGACGAGCAATGCCGTGACCTGCTGGCGGCGCTCTCGGAATCCACCGGTTTYACCGCCTACCTTTCCATGCTCGACGGCACCGACACCGTGGTGCTGCAGCGCCTGAACGGCAGCAATCCCGTCCAGGTGCTGTCCCCGCCCGGTACGCGCCGGTCCGCCTTCACCACGGCGATGGGGCGCGTGCTGCTGTCGCGCCTGTCCGGCGAGGCGTTCAGCGAGCGCTACGGCAAGTTGGCCGGCAAGAAGCTGCCGGATGCCCCGGCCGGTTGCCCCGCGACGGTGGGGGAATTGCGTGAGCGCGTGGCGGCCGCGCGCGCGGAGCGCAGCGCGATAGCCATCAACGAAGGCATGCCGGGCATCGGCGCGGTTGCCACCACGATTGCCGATCCGGCGTCGGGCGACCTGCGCGGCCTGTGCTTGTCCTTTACCGCCATGCAGGTCGGCCAGGCGCAGGCGCAGGCATTGCGCGACGCGCTGGTGGAGGCGGTAGCTGCCCTCGGCCAGCGCATTGGCGACCCGCTGTGGCGCGACCCGCCGGCACCCGCGGATGAATAACGCAGAAGATCCCCACACTCCCATGGAATTACTGTTACTGAGCAATTCAAGCAGCGACGAGGGCTACCTCGTCCATGCACACGACGCGATCGCCGAACTGGCTGGCGGACGCCGGCAGGCATGCTTCATTCCTTTCGCGGGCGTGACGCGCGAATGGGACGACTATGAAGCCCTGGTGCGCGATGCACTGTCGCCGCTGGGCCTGGCCACGCACTCGCTGCATCGCGCGGCCGATGCAGGGGCCGCCATTGCCGCCATCGACACGGCCGAGCTGATCGTGGTCGGCGGTGGCAATACCTTCCGCCTGCTGCAATGCCTGCGCGAGCGCGGACTGCTCGCCGCGATCTCCGCGCGCGTTGCCGCCGGGCACGCCCGCTATCTGGGCTGGAGCGCGGGATCCAATCTGGCTTGCCCGAGCATTTGCACCACCAACGACATGCCGGTGGTCTATCCGGGCGGCTTCGACGCGCTCGGGCTGGTGCCGTTCCAGATCAATCCGCACTACTTCAATCTCACCGTGCCTGGTTTCCGCGGGGAAACGCGCGATCAGCGCCTGGCGGAGTTCACCACGCTGGCGCCGCATATGCCCATACTGGGTTTGCCGGAGGGCAACTGGTTGCGCGTTTCCGGCGAGCGGTTCGACATGGGCGGGCCGCACCAGGCGCGCTGGTTCAAGGGGCCGTCCACCTGGGACGTTGCGCCGGGCGCACTGGTGCTTCCAGAGTAAGCAGGGCAGGGCCAATTGGAAATGAGCGCGCGAGTCGCGGGAGGTCAGGCAGGATGTCGATGAAGCAGGTTATTGAGTCGATCGAGTTGCTCTCGGCGGCAACGGTCGACGGCCAGACGGTCGCCGCGCTGCTGCGTGCGCGCGGCGTGGCCGATGTCACTGTCACGCGCGTGGAAGAGGGCGGGCTGTACACGGATTTCCTCGCCTGCACGCTGCCGGGCCGGGACCCGGGCCTGCCCGCGCTTGGCCTGGTCGGGCGGCTCGGGGGCGTGGGTGCGCGCCCGGCCGTGACCGGGCTGGTTTCGGATGCGGATGGCGCCATCGTTGCGATTGCCGCCGCGCTCAAGCTGGCCGACATGGCTGCCACCGGCGACGTGCTGGCTGGGCCGGTGCGGATTCACACCCATATCTGCCCGCACGCGGCCACGCGGCCGCACCATCCGGTGCCGATGATGAAATCGCCTTTCGCAATGCGCAGGATGATGTCGCATGAGGTGCATGCCGGGATGGCCGCCATCCTGTCGGTGGACACCACGCGGGGCAACCGCTTCGTCAACCGCCGCGGCGTGGCGCTCACGCCGGTGGCCAAGGAGGGCTGGCTGCTGCGCCTGCCCGAGCGCATGCTGGACGTGATGGGCTGGGTCAGCGGCGAACTGCCGGCCGTGCTGCCGCTGACCACGCAGGACATCACGCCATATGAAAACGGCCTCTGGCACGTCAACTCCATCATGCAGCCGGGCATCGTCACCACCGCGCCCGTGATCGGCGTGGCGCTGACCGCGCAGACCACGGTGCCGGGCTGCGCCACCGGCGTGACCAACGCCTTCGACCTCGACGTGGCCACGCGCTTCTGCATTGAAGTGGCCAAACTGTTCGGCCCTGGCAACTGCGCCTTCTACGATGAAGCCGAGTGGGCCGAATTGCTGCGCCGCTACGGCTCGCTGGCGCATCTGCAAACGGTGGGGCGTGAAGCATGATGCCGGCCCGCCGTGAACCGCGCGTGGGATTCGTCACCATCGGGCAGTCGCCGCGTGTGGATGTGGTGCCGCAGATGATGGCCGACCTTCGCATGCCGGTGGCGGCGGAGGAGTTCGGCATTCTCGACGCGCTGGACGCCGCCGGCATCGCGGCAATGGCGCCGGGCGCCGGCGAGTATCGCTTTGCCACCCGCATGCGCGACGGCAGCCAGGCGGTGGTCGGCAAGCCCGTTGCGCAAGCGCGCCTCGCGCGGCTGCTGCAATCGCTGGACGACGGCCGCTTCGATGTGCTGGTGCCGCTATGCACCGGCACGGCGCTGCCGCCGCTGAACACGCTGGTGGTGGAACCGCAGCAGGTGGTGGATCACCTCACCGTGGCGCTTGCATCAGGTTGCAAGCGTCTTGGCATCGTGCTGCCGCTGGAAGCGCAGGTGAAGGACTTTCACCTGATCCAGCCGGTGCCTTGCGAGCTGCGCGTGACCCACGCCTCGCCCTATCTCGATGCCATGAGCGGACGCTTCGCGCAGGCCGGCGAAGCCCTGCGCGGCTGCGACCTGATCGTCATGCATTGCATGGGCTTCACCGAGGCGATGCGCCTTGAGGTGGCGCGGCATGCGCAGGCACCGGTATTGCTGTCGAACCGCATGGTGGCCACCGTGCTGGCGCAGGTGCTCGATCGCACTGATGCCGCGCGGGCATAAGCCGACTAACCGGGGTGCGGGCAACCCGGCAGACCTGTTACCCATTGCCCATGACATAGCTGGAGCGCGACTCAAGATGGAAAAGCTGGTGAAACGCATGCGGCCGCTGCTACGCGGCTTGCTGATGGTGGGCGTAGGCATGGCCGCGGTATCGACGGTATCGGTTGCGCAGGCGCAGGAGTGGAAGCCAGCAAGGCCGGTACGGCTGCTGGTCGGTTTTGCGCCGGGCGGCTCGGCGGACCTGCTGGCGCGGCTGGTGCAGGCGCCGCTGTCGGACAGCCTGGGGGTTCCCGTGGTGGTGGAGAACGTGCCCGGCGCCGGTGGCAATATCGCCGCCGACAAGGTTGCGAAGTCCCCGGCGGATGGCTACACCATCGGCATGGGTGCCGCCGGCGCGATGGCCGTGAGCCATCTGCTCAATCCCAAGGGAACGCCCTACAAGGTGGAGGATTTCACGCCCATCGTGATGCTCGCCACGCAACCCAATGTGGTGATCGTCGCCCCCACCTTGCCGGTGCGGAACATGGCCGACTTCGTCGCCTACGTGAAGCGGACCCCGTCGGCCACCTTCGGCACGTCGGGCGTCGGCACCTCCAATCACCTGATCGCCGAGACCATGCTGCACCGGCTCGGGATCGACATGGTCCATGCGCCGTACAAGGGCGCCACCCCGGTCATCACCGACCTGATGGGCGGGCATATCGCCATGACCGTGGACAATATCACCACGGCAGCCAGCCTGGTCCAGGCTGGCAAGGTCAAGGCGCTGGCCGTCACCGGCAGCACGCGCTCCGCGTTGCTGCCCGGCGTGCCGACGCTGGCGGAAAGCGGCCTCAAGGGCTTCGACATGCCCACCTGGCAGGGCATTTTCGGCCCCAGGGACCTGCCAAAGCCGGTTGTGGAGCGCTTCAACAGGGAACTGGTGAAAGCGCTGGCGCGGCCGGAGGTGAAGAAGAAACTGGCGGAGTTCGGCTCCGAACCGGTGGGCGATACGCCTGAGCACTTCGCCAGCTTCCTGGCGCAGGACCGCAAGATGTGGGCGGGGGTGATCAAGTCCGCCAACGTCACGCTCGAATAAGCGGCACCGGGGCGCAAATGCCCGCCAAATAAAAAGGCCCCCGTATCGGGGGCCAACGATGCGCTGAAGCCTGGCGTTCATGCAGGCAGGCGCGGTATCACTGCTCCAGCTTGATGTTCTGCACCTTGACCAGGTGTTTCATCTTTTCGAATTCCTTCTTGATCTCGGCCGCGTGCTCCGCCGGGGTGTTGCCCGAGGGTTCGGCGCCGGCGGCGCGCAGGCGCTGCTGGAAGTCCTTGTCCTGCAGTGCCTTGACGGCGGCTTCATTGAGCTTCTTGATGACGTCGTCAGGCGTGCCGGCCGGGGCCACCAGCCCGTACCAGGCCGGGTCGTTCGGCTCCTTCAGGCCCAGTTCGCCGAAGGTCGGCACGTTCGGCAGCGCGTCGATCCGCTTGTTCCATGCCACCACGATCGGGCGCAGCTTGCCGGCCTTGATGTAGGGCATCGAGGAGGGCAGGTTGTCGACCATGATGGGTACCTGGCCGGCCAGCACGTCGTTCAGTGCCGGGCCCGCGCCGCGGTAGGGGATATGGACCATGAAGGTCTTGGTCGAGACCTTGAACTGCTCGCCCAGCATGTGGCCGAAGGCGCAGGTGCCGGATGTGGCGTACGAATACTTGCCCGGATTGGCCTTCAGCGCAGCCAGGAACTCCTTGTAGTCCTTGGCCGGGAAATTCGGGTTGACCGCGATCACGTTGGCTACGTTGGCCAGGTTGGTGATGGGCTTGAAGTCCTTGATCGGGTCATACGACAGCTTGGGATTGCAAGCCGGGTTGACCGCCATGGTGGACACAGTGGAGATGCCGATGGTGTAGCCGTCGGGCGCGGCCTTGGCGATGGCGTCGGCGCCGATCGAGCCGCCGCCGCCGGCGCGGTTTTCCACCACCACGGGCTGGCCCAGGATGCGGCTCATCTGGTCGGCCGCGCCACGGCCCACGATATCCGTGGTGCCGCCGGGCGCGAACGGGATAATCAGCCGGATCGGCTTGCTCGGGAAGCTTTGTGCCTGCGCCAGGGTGGCGGCGGCTGCCAGGCCCAGGGCCAGTGCGATTTTGCTGGATTGCATGAGATCGTGTCTCCCGTCAAAAGACCGGGCGGGGATATCCCGCCCTAGGTAAAGAACGCCGGCCAGGCATCCGCGGTGGCGGAGCGGCGAGGCCGGCGGCGTGAGTTCTGGCGGGCGGGCTTAGGGCCGCCTTTGGCGGTCAACCGCCCAGGAGTCCGCGCTTGAGTTCCCGGTCGACCGGATGGTCGCCAAGGAAAACGCGCAGCACCGCCTGGTAGAAATCCTCGCCCGGGATCGGCTTGCCGCGCGGCGTGCCGTTGATGGCGACCATGGTGCCGCCATCGGGCGAGAAGTCGAAATTGATCACGTCGCCCTTGCGGGCCGTGCCCATCTGCTCCATGGTCTGCCTGAGCTGGAGCATGCGGTCGGATAGCCGCTGCAGCTGGATCTCGCTGTGGTTTTCGCGAAGCCCGTCGTTCAGCGCCTTGATAAAGGTATCGGGTGCGACTTCGCGCAGCGGCCGGATCTGCAGGCGCTTGGGACCGTGGCCGCCCAGCACCACGGTGGCGTTGCGCGCCTTTTCCGGCAGGTAAAGCGCGGCCACATAGCCCTTGAGAATGAACGCCGAGCGCAGCCCGGTGCCATTGAGCTGCAGTTCCTTGCCGCCGACCCGGATCGCATCGTCGATGCGCATCCCCTCGACAACGTTGGCGCGCGCGTGCCCCGGCGGCATGGCCAGGGCCGAGCCCACGCAGAGGGTGAGCGCCAGCTGGCTGGCGCGGCGGCGCAGCGATGCACGCGCGGACGGGGTACGACGGGAAAACATGGAAGCTGGACGGTACGACGGAACGTGCCATATTCGTCGATTTCTGAAACAATACCAATTGGTATCTGCCCTAGTCTGCACTTGGCGTGACGCGGCGGCCATCACAATAAATAAAACGAGACGATGTCTTCTGCTCTCCTGCTGGTGCCTGATTTCAGCCTGATCCTGATAGGCTGGCTGCTGGTGCGCTACACCGCGTTCGATCGGGCCTTCTGGTCGGGCGTGGAGCGCCTGGTGTACTTCGTGCTGTTCCCCGCGCTGCTGCTGCAGTCCACCAACAGCGCCAAGTTCGATTTCTCCTCCACCTCCGCCATGCTCGGCCTGGCGCTGCTGACCACGGCATTCGGCATGGTGGGCGGCTATGCCGTCAAATGGGTGCTGCGCCCCGAACCGCTGGATTTCGCCTCCGGGCTGCAGACCGCATTCCGCTTCAATTCGTATATCGGGCTGGCGTTAGCCGCGCGCCTGGGCGGCAGCGAGGGGCTGGCCATGATGGCGGTGATCGTGGGCTGCACGGTGCCGCTGTGCAATGTGGCCGCGGTCTGGGCGCTGGCCCGCCATGGCGAAACCCGGCTGTGGCGCGAACTGGCGCGCAACCCGCTGATCCTGGCCACCGCTGGCGGCCTGCTGACCAACCTGATCGGCCTGCACCCGCCGGACGTGGTGGCAATGACGCTGAACCGGCTCGGCTCCGCATCGACCGCGCTGGGGCTGATGACGGTAGGGGCCGGCCTGCAAATGAGCGGCGCCACGGGCGCGATGGGGCCGGTGGCGTGGTGGAGCGGAGTCAAGCTGCTGGCYATGCCTTGCTTTGCATGGGCGGTGGGGCGGATGTTGCCGCTGACCGGGTTGCAGTCGCAGATCGTGGTGCTATTCGCCTCGCTGCCGACCGCGTCGAGCGCTTATATCCTGGCCGTGCGCATGGGCGGCAACGGGCCGATGGTGGCGGCGACGATTTCCGTCATGACCGTGCTGGCCATCGTGACCACGCCGTTCTGGCTGTCCCTGGTCAGCTAGCGCGGGCCTCGGCGGCGCGATCCTGCGCCAGCGCCCAGTCGATATGCTCGCGCACCAGCGGGCTGGCCTCGGGCTGGCGCGCCGCCAGCGCGGCGCGTATGCGGGCGGCCAGCGCCGCGTCGCCGCTGGCACTTGCCGCGCGCAGGCTGTTGCCCAGCCCCACCGCCAGGTTGCGCAGCCAGCGTTCGTGGCCGATGCGGCGGATCGGGCTGCCTTCCAGCCGCTGGTTGAATTCCGCCTCGGTCCAGCCGAACAGCTCGGCCATGTCGGGCGCGTCGAAGCCATTGCGCACGTCAAAGTCGGGCAGCGTGGCGCGGTGGGCGAACTTGTTCCAGGGGCAGGCCAGCTGGCAGTCGTCGCAGCCATACACGCGGTTGCCCATCGGCGCGCGCAGCGTCTCGGGGATGGCGCCCTTGTGCTCGATGGTCAGGTAGGAGATGCAGCGGCGCGCGTCGATCCGGTAAGGCTCCAGGATGGCCTGGGTCGGGCAGATATCGATGCAGCGGCGGCAATTGCCGCAGTGGCCAGGCTCCGGCGCGTCGGCCGGGAAGGGCACATCGACCAGGATCTCGCCGAGGAAGAACATCGAGCCGCCTTCGCGGTCGAGCAGCAGCGTGTGCTTGCCGCGCCAGCCCAGCCCGCCCTGGGCGGCCAGCGCCACCTCCATGACCGGCGCCGAATCGGTGAACACGCGATAGCCGAACGGTCCGATGGCGGCCTCGATGCGGCTGGCGAGCTGCTGCAGGCGGTTGCGCAGCACCTTGTGATAGTCGCGGCCCCGCGCATAGAGCGAGATCACGGCGGTGGCGGGGTCATCGAGCCGGGCGAGTTCGTGTGCGCGCCAGTCGTCGGGGCCCGCGGCCGGCAGATAAGGCATGCGCGCCACGATGGCACGTACCGTGCCGGGCACCAGTTCGGCGGGCCGGGCGCGCCGCAGGCCGTGGTTCGCCATATAATCCATGTCGCCGTGGTAGCCCTGCGCCAGCCACGCCATCAATCCTGCCTCAGCCCGGCTGAGATCCACTTCGGCGATGCTGACCGCGTCGAAGCCAAGCTCCGCGCCCCAGGTCCGGATCGAGCGCGCCAGGTCCGCCAGCCCCGCGGCGTCCGTGCCCGGACGTGCAAGGGACGGCCCGGTGCCAGGCTCGCCCCTAGGGTCGGAGTCGCTGGCAGGAGGGGGCGAGGCGGCTGGCGCCAGGGTTGCTCGGTCGATCATTCCCGAATTGTACGCAATGCCCCTGCTCCAACAACGCACACTCAACCTGCCCGACGAAGCGGCCACCGCCCGGCTGGGCGCGGCGCTGGCCGATGCCGTGCGCAAGCTGCCGCCGCAGACCGTGCACCTGCAGCTCTCGGGCGACCTCGGCGCCGGCAAGACCACGCTGTCGCGCGCCATCCTGCGCGCGCTCGGCCATGYCGGCAAGGTGCGCAGCCCTACCTACACGCTGTGCGAGCCCTACTCGGTCACGCGCGCGGATGGCTCGCCGCTGACCGCCTATCACTTCGACCTGTACCGTTTCGCCGATCCGGAGGAATGGGCCGATGCCGGTTTTCGCGATTGTTTTGCCGAACCGGCCGTTAACCTGGTGGAATGGCCGGAGAAGGCCGGCCGCCTGCTTGGGGAACCGGACCTGCACCTGTTGCTCCAATCGGACACAAGCGACGCCGACGACGCGGCCGAACGCCGTATCGTTACGCTTAGTGCCTATACTCAGACTGGACTTACCCTGCTTTGCGCATGCTGATCAAGCGAATCGCCACCGACCGCCCCGACGATATCCAGCTGGCCCGCCGTAAATGGCTGGCGCAGTGCCTCAAGGCGAGTGCCGGCACCGTGGTGCTGACACTGGCCGGACCACAGATCGCCTTTGGCGCCGGCATTGTCGCGGTGCGGGTCTGGCCCGCCGAGGAATACACCCGCGTCACCATCGAATCCGATGCGCCGCTGGCCGCCGTCCACCAGATGGTCCACGGCCCCGACCGCCTGGTGGTGGACATCGATGGCCTGGATTTGTCGCCGACCCTGCGCGAGCTGGTGGCCAAGATCACCTCCAACGACCCCTATATCCAGACCGTGCGCGTGGGACAGAACCGCCCGCGCGTGGTGCGGCTGGTATTCGACCTGAAGGAAGACGTCTCGCCGCAGGTGTTTACGCTGGCGCCGATCGGCAGCTACCGCAACCGCCTCGTGTTCGACCTGTATCCGGTCAACCCGCCCGACCCCCTGTGGAAGCTGGTGCGCGATACCGAGGACAAGCAGCGCCGCTTTGCCGCCACGCAGCCGCCGGCCGGCGCGGACGGCGTGTCCGGCGCGCCCGCCACTAGCGAGGAGGACGTTATCGGCGCGCTGGTGCGCAAGTTCGACGACAAGGGCGGCAACCCGGTGCCCGCCTTGCCGCCGATGGCCGCCACCCGGCCCAAGCCGCCGGCACCGTCGGTTGCGCCATCCATCCCGCCGCTGGCGCAGAACAATCCGCCTCCGTCCCTGCCGGCCAACAACCCGCCGGCGGACCGCCCCTTCAAGATGCGCCGCCTGCTGACGGTGGCGATCGATCCCGGCCATGGCGGCGAGGATCCCGGCGCCACCGGCGCGTCCGGCTCGCGCGAGAAAGACGTGGTGCTGCAGATCGCGCACCGCCTGCGCGCCAAGATCGATGCGCAGCCCAATATGCGCGCCATGATGACGCGCGACGCGGACTTCTTCGTGCCGCTCAATGTGCGCGTGCAGAAGGCGCGCCGGGTGCAGGCCGACCTGTTCGTGTCGATCCATGCCGATGCGTTCCTGTCGCCGGAAGCCAAGGGCGCCTCGGTGTTCGCGCTGTCCGAGCGCGGCGCATCGAGCAGCGCCGCGCGCTGGATGGCCAACAAGGAAAACGCCTCCGACCTGATCGGCGGCGCCAACATGGGCAACAAGGATGCCCAGGTGGCGCGCGTGCTGCTGGACCTGTCCACCACCGCGCAGATCAACGACAGCCTGCAGGTGGGCAAGGCCGTGCTGGCGGAGATCGGCGGCATCAACCGGCTGCACAAGGGCAGCGTGGAGCAGGCGGGCTTTGCCGTGCTGAAGGCGCCGGATATTCCCTCGATCCTGGTCGAGACGGCGTTCATCAGCAATCCGGAGGAAGAGCGCAAGCTCAACGACGAGAGTCATCAGGAGCAACTGGCCAATGCCATCCTGCGCGGCATCCGCAATTATTTCGCGCGCAATCCGCCGCTGTCGAAGAATCCGTCGGTGTAATGGGTAAAGGGCGGGGCAAGAAACAAAACGGCCGGCAATCATGCCGGCCGTTTGCCATGCTACGCGGTGAAACTCAGGCGCGGGCGGCAGCGCCTTCGGGCAGCGCGTCGCGGCTGGCGTAGCGCGAGGCGATCACCGAGCATACGATCAGCTGCAACTGGTGATAGACCATCAGCGGCAGCACCAGCAGGCCCAGCGCCGGGTGGCCGGCGAACAGGATCTTGGCCATCGGGATGCCGTTGGCCAGGCTCTTCTTGGAGCCGCAGAACACCGCGGTGATCTCGTCTTCCACCGAGAATCCGAGGCGGCGTGCGGTGAAGGTGGTGGTGGCCAGGATCACCACCAGCAGCACGGCGGCGAGCGCCATCACGGCACCGATGGTTTCCCAGCTGTATTTGTGCCACAGGCCGGCGGCCGTGGCGTCGCAGAACGAGGAATAGACGATCAGCACGATCACGCCGCGGTCGATCTTGCTGGTGATCTGCTTCTTCTTGGCAAGCCAGCTGCCGATCAGCGGGCGGGCCAGCTGGCCCAGCGCGAACGGCAGCAGCAGTTGCAGCGCCACGCCGGTCAGCGCCTTGCCCAGCGGCATCGAGGCACCGCTGGCGCTGATCACCAGGCCCATCAGCAGTGGCGTGACGGCCATGCCGATCAGGCCGGAGATGGTGGCATTGAAGATTGCACCAGGCACGTTGCCGCGCGCCATCGAGGTCATCGCCACCGAGGAGGAAACAGTCGACGGCAGCGCGCACAGGTAGAACACGCCCAGCAGCAGTTCGGCGGGCAGTGCGTTGCGCAGGCCGAACATCAGCGCCAGCCCGACCACCGGGAAGACGATATAGGTGAAGCTCTGCACGAAGGCATGCAGGCGCCAGTGGCGCGCGCCCGCCACCAGCTTGTCGCGCGAGAGGGCGGCGCCGTGCAGGAAGAAGACCAGGGCCACGCCCAGGTTGGWCACCATGCCAAGGTGCAGCGGGCCGTCGCCGGTGCCGAGTTCCGGTGCCAGCAGCGCGATGCCGATGGCGGTGAGCATGATCAATACGAATCCGTCGATCAGGTCGTAGATTTTCTTGAAGGGTGAGAGGATGGCGGACATGACTGCAAGGTTGGATTAGGGTTTCGCCTAGTATTGGACGCTAGCGAAGCCTAGAATGCAAATTCATTTATCGTATCCATTCATCTCATAGACGCATGAATTACACCCTGCGCCAGTTGCGCGTCTTTCTTGCCGTGGTCGGGCATGGCAGTTTCAGCCGTGCCGCGGATGCCGTCGGCCTGACCCAGCCCGCGGTCAGCCGCGGCGTGGCGGAGCTTGAGGAAGCACTTGGGGTACGGTTGCTCGACCGCACCACGCGGGAGGTGGTGGTGACCGATGCGGGGCAGGCGCTGGCGCCCGCGATCGAACGCCTGCTTGGCCAGCTGGACGACACGCTGGAAGAAACGCGGCAACTTGGCGAGCGCTATCGCGGTCGCGTCGTGATTGCCAGTGCGCCCACGATTTCGGCCCGCCTGATGCCGCTCTATGTATCGGCCTGCGCGCGCCAGTATCCGGATATCCGCCTCAGCATTCGCGATAACGTGCAGGCCGACGGCCTGGAGCAGATCCGGGCGGGGGCGGTGGATTTCGGCGTGTTGATCGATCCGCAGGCGCCCGAAGGGCTGACCATCGCGCCGCTGGCCACCGATCCGTTCTGCTTTGTGTGCCGGCGCGATCACCCGTTGGCGGACGCCGATTCCGTGCCGTGGTCGGCGCTCGATGGCATGCCGCTGGTGCTGCTCGATTTCGCCTCGGGCAGCCGGCCCCTGATCGACCGGATCTTCGCCAGTCACGGCATATCGCCCAACGTGGTGCAGGAACTGGGGCATTCGGCCAGCGTGTTCGGCATGGTCGAGGCCGGCATCGGCGCCTCGGTGCTGCCCTCGTTCTCGCTCCCGCTGCCCGCCGCGTCGCCGCTGGTCTGGCGGCCGCTGACGCCGCGCGAGGAACGCCGCATCGTCATGGTGTGCCGGGAAGACCGCTCCCTGTCGCCATCGGCGGCGGCCGTCTGGCAGATGGTGCGGAGCCTGCCGCTGCCGGCCGAGCCAGCCATGCCGTAGCCATCGGCGGCCGGCAGGCTTAGCTGCGCGAGGCCGTCAGCATCACCGCTTCCAGCGCAAAGCTGCCATCCTGCTTGACCAGGTAGTGGTCACGTACTTCCGCCGGCGCCAGTTGCCACAGATGCTGGATCGCGGCCACCGCCACGGACGGCGTGCGCATGCGCTGCACCCAGGTGGCGAACTCAAGCTCGATGCGCCAGACCGGGGACACGCTGGCGCTGAAGCCTGCGGCCTCCAGCATGGCTTGCCAGGCGGGCCCGGTGTAGTCGCGGATATGGGAAGGATCGCGCAGCAGTTCCACCGATTGCAGCCAGGTGTCGAGCAGCGGGTCTTCCGAGCCGGCAATGTCGATCAGCACGATCTTGCCGCCCGGCTTCAGCACGCGATGCATCTCCGCCAGCGCTGCCGGCACGTTGCGCCAGTGGTGGGCGCTCATGCGCGAGATCACCGCATCGAAGCTGGCATCGCCGAAGGGCAGCGATTCCGCCGTGCCCTGGCGGGTGCGGATATTGGCCAGGCCCTTGTCGCGGGCTGCCCCTTCCACCACCGCCAGCATTTCGGCTGACAGATCGTAAGCCGTCACTTCGGCTGCAACACCCGCCGCCGTGAAGCTCGCATGGCCGGCCCCGCAACCCAGATCCAGCACCCGCGCCGCCGGCAGGCTTGCCAGCTCCTGCGCAAGCTGTTGCAGGTCGGCGCCCTGGGCGTGGACCGCGCTGGTGAGGTAGGCGCTGGCGGTGGCGCCGAACTGGGCGGCAACGAGTTCTTGTTGTTGCATGAGGCTCTCCTGGCGGCGATGGCCGCTGGTGAATTCTAGTGAAGGGATTTGCAGGGATTCGGTGCTTGCCCGCTTAACGGGTTCGACGTACTGTAGCAGGCTGTTCTCCCGGTACAAGTCAGGCTTTTATCCTGGTATAAAACGCACCAGTTTCCATCCTGGCGGGGTGCTACCTGCCCGTTCCGCCCAGTCCGCTCACGCTCATGATCGATCACGACACAACAGCCGAATCGTCCGGCCAGTCCGCCGCCGCACCCGATGCCGCCAGCGCACGCGAACTCACGCGCGAGGCCGTGCTGGGCAGCTTCCTGCGCGCGCACCGCGAGCGCGTGGCCCCGGAACAAGTCGGGCTGGCACCGGGCCGCCGGCGCCGCACGCCGGGTTTGCGGCGCGAGGAACTGGCGCAGCTGTCGGGCCTCAGCGCTACTTGGGTCACGTGGCTGGAGCAGGGCAGGCCCGTGGCGCTGTCGGCGCGCGCGCTCGCCAGCCTGGCCAGCGCCCTGCGGCTGACGCGCGCGGAGCGGGCCTATCTGTTCGAGCTGGCCGGACGGCGCGATCCGATGCAGGCGCAGGACGAACACGTCCCGGCCACGGTCCTGGCCAGCGTGGAAGCCATCGCCGGACCGGCCTATCTGCTGGACCGGCAGTGGAACGCGCTGGCGTGGAATGCCGCCGCGGCCGACCTGTTCGTCGGCTGGCTCGATCCCGCCAGCGCCGAGCGCAACCTGCTGCGCAGCATGTTCCTGTCACCGGGCTTGCAGGCACTGGTGGACGACTGGCCGCACCGGGCGGCGCGGCTGGTGGCGGAATTCCGCGCGCACAGCATCCGCCATGCCGAAGACCCGCCGACGCGGGCGCTGGTGGAAGGATTGATTGCCGAGAGCCAGGTGTTCCGCACGGACTGGCTGTCGCAGGACGTGGAGGAACGCCAGGGCGGCCGCCGCGGCTTTCGCCATCCGCGGCGCGGGCTGCTGCACTTCGAGCAGCTCACGCTGGTGCCGGCAGCCGCGCCGGGGTTGACGCTGGTGATGCTGATGCCGGCGCGGGCGCTGGCGGAAGAAAGCTGACGCGCCTTACTTCGGCTGCATGCGGATGGCACCGTCGAGCCGGATCACCTCGCCGTTGAGCATGGTGTTGCCGATGATGGCGGCGACCATCTTCGCGTACTCTGCCGGGCGGCCGAGACGCGACGGGAACGGCACCATTTTGCCAAGGGCGTCCTGCACCTCTTGCGGCATGCCCAGCAGCATCGGCGTTTCGAAGATGCCCGGTGCGATCGTCATGCAGCGCACGCCGTCGCGCGACAGATCGCGGGCAATGGCCAGGGTCATGGCGACCACGCCGCCCTTGGAGGCGGCGTAGGCGGCCTGGCCGATCTGGCCGTCGAASGCCGCCACCGARGCGGTGTTGATGATCACSCCGCGCTCGCCTTCGGCGTCGGGCGTGTTGCGCACCATGGCCGCGGCAGCGAGCCGGATCATGTTGAAGGTGCCGATCAGGTTGACGCGGATGGTCTTGTCGAAGGCGTCCAGCGGATGCGGGCCGTTCTTGCCGACAGTCTTGTTGGCGGTGGCGATGCCGGCGCAATTGACCAGGCCGGCCAGGCGGCCCAGCGCGGTTGCGGCGTCCACGACGGCTTGCCCGTCGGCCTCGCTGCTGACGTCGCAGCGCACGAAGCGTCCGCCCAGTTCGGCCGCCAGCGCGGTGCCGGCGGCCTCGTTTAGGTCGGCGATCACCACCTTGCCGCCGGCGGCCGCCAGCATGCGGGCGCTGCCCTCGCCGAGCCCTGAGGCGCCACCAGTGACGATAAATACGTTGTCGCGGATTTCCATGCTTGTCTTCCTCGCTTGAACTTGAGTGTGTGGTTCTTTGATTTTCTGGTGCTGCGGATACGGGATGGTGACATAACGTTTACGTAAACGTCAATCCGCGCTCAAAGGCCGGCCCTCATTGCCCAGAAACAAAGAAAGCGACCCGTAGGTCGCTTTCTTTGTTTCATGCAGCGCTTGCGGCGCGCAGATTACTTCAGTGCGTCGAACACGCGCGCGGTGATGTCTTCCACGCTGCCAACGCCCGCGATCTTGCGGTACTGTGGCGGCGAAACCTTGGCCGACGCATCGCCATCGGCGGCCCACCTGGAGTAGTAGTCCACCAGCGGACGGGTCTGCTGGGAGTAGACATCGAGGCGCTTCTTGACGGTCTCTTCCTTGTCGTCGTCGCGCTGGATCAGCGGTTCGCCGGTGACATCGTCCAGGCCTTCGGTCTTGGGAGGGTTGTACTTGACGTGATAAGTACGGCCCGACGCCACGTGGGCGCGGCGCCCGCTCATGCGCTCGATGATGGCGTCGAACGGCACGTCGATTTCCAGCACGTAGTCGATCGCCACGCCCGCTTCCTTCATGGCTTCGGCCTGCGGAATGGTGCGCGGGAAGCCGTCGAACAGATAGCCGTCCTTGCAATCGGCCGCCTGCAGGCGGTCCTTGACCAGGCCGATGATGATGTCGTCCGACACCAGTCCACCCGCATCCATCACCTTCTTGGCTTCCACGCCTAGCGGCGTGCCGGCCTTCACCGCGGCGCGCAGCATGTCGCCGGTGGAGATTTGGGGGATGCCGAACTTTTCGCAGATGAACTGGGCTTGCGTGCCTTTGCCGGCGCCAGGTGCGCCCAACAGGATCAAACGCATTACGGGTCCTCAGAGTTTTGAATCTGGTATGGCAGGGGGAATGGAAGGAGGGTAACGCCGAAACTTGACGCGAGGCTTACCGCGCCATCAGGTCGGCGCGCCCCGGATCGGAGTCTGGTCTGTTGACGGTCGGCACGCTTTAGCCGCTGCCTCTGGCGGCGGGCGGGTACCGAACGGGCTCACTCTTCATCTCCCCACCGAGCCTTGGCCGGGCGCCCGGGCGCCCGACGGCTCTGTATCGCCGAGCATTATGCCATGAGGCGGCGCGAAATCGGCTTGCCGCTGCGGTGACATCTGTCATGACTTATGTTGTGGCTTGCGGGATGGCCATGGTGCCCGGCGGCCACCCCAAGTGCACTCAAGGTCCTTCTTGCGCCATGGCCTGCGCCCACAGCGCGCGCACGCGTTCCAGGTCGGCTTGCGTATCGACGCCCGGCGCAGGCGCGGCCGCCGTCTCCAGCACGCCGATCCGCTCGCCATGCCACATCGCGCGCAACTGCTCCAGCGCTTCCGTCTGCTCCACCGGCGACAGCGCCAGCGTTGGGAAGCGCCGCAGGAATCCCGCGCGGTAGGCATAAAGGCCGATGTGGCGCAGCACCGGCATGGCGGGCAATGCCACCTGCGCGGTCGCAGCCGCCGCGGCGGGCACGCCGGCCCAGGCATCGCGGGCCCAGGGGATCGGCGCGCGGGAGAAATACAGCGCGCGGCCGCCGGCATCGCACACCACCTTCACCACGTTGGGATTGAAGACGTCGGCGATATCGCCGATCGGATGGGCGGCGGTGGCGATGGCGCAATCGGCGTGGTGCGCCAGGTGCAGCGCCACCTCGTCGATCAGGCCCGGTTCGATCAAGGGTTCGTCACCCTGGACATTGACCACGATGGCGTCATCCGCCAGGCCCAGCAGCGTGGCCACTTCGGCCAGGCGGTCGGTGCCCGAGGGATGGTCGGCGCGCGTAAGCACAGCCTCGATGCCGTGCGCCGCGCAGGCCGACGCCACTTCGGGCGCATCGGTGGCGACTACCGTGCGCTGCGCAGAAGAGGCATGAGCCCGCTCGGCCACGCGCACGATCATGGGTTTGCCGCCGATATCGGCCAGCGGCTTGTTGGGCAGCCGGGTCGAGGCCAGGCGGGCGGGGATGACGACAGTGAAAGCTGGCAGCGACATGATGCGACCCGCTTATTCCGGCGAGACCAGCCTGCCGGGCACGGTCTGGCGTGCTTCATCGGCGAGCATGATGGGAATGCCATCGCGGATCGGATAGGCCAGTTTATCGACCTGGCAGATCAGTTCCTGGGCGGCGCGGTCGTGTTCCAGCTTGCTCTTGCACAGCGGGCAGACCAGGATTTCAAGCAGCCGGTTGTCCATCTTGCGTTTCCTTGGTGTGGCCGGCGGCGATCGCGGCACCCTGCGCGGCGGGCGCGGCCTGGGCGTGCGCGGCGACGGCGCGGCGAATTTTGTCGATCAGGCCCGCGTCGATCACGGGCGTGGTGGGGACGACCCAGATCCGCGGGTCGAGCGGGTCACTGAGGCGCTCGCATTTTACGGCATCCTTCTCGGTGATCAGGATGGCGTCGGCTGCGCGCGCGACGGGATCGCCGGCGAAGGGGTCTTCGGCGAAGTCGTAGTGGTCCGGCAGCGGCATGGTGTCGGGCGCCAGGCCGGCGGCCCGCAGGCTGGCGAAGAAGCGTTCGGGGTTGCCGATGCCGGCGGCGGCCAGCACACGCTGCCCGGCAAACTCGGACAAGGGCCTGGCCATGGACGGGTCGGCCAATTGCCAGGCGTCGTCGAGCACCAGGCGCATGCCATAGACATCCGGTTTGTCCGGGCTGGCGCGGAAGTCGGGGTCATTGATCAGGGTGGCGTCGCGCCGGCGCGAGAGCGATTCGCGCAGCGGGCCCGCCGGCAGCAGCAGGCCGTTGCCGCCCATGCGCGTATCGAACATCACGATCTCGAAATCGCGTTGCAGCTTGTAGTGCTGCAGGCCATCGTCGAGCAGCAGCACGTTGATGCCGGGATGCGACACCAGCATGGTCTGCGCGCACAGCGCGCGGTCGGGGAAGACCCAGACCGGCACGTCGGTGGCGCGAGCGATCAGCAGCGGCTCATCGCCCACGTCCTTGGCCTGCGAGGTTGGCTTGACCCGGCGCGGGTGCTTGAGCGTGACGCCGTAGCCACGCGAAACCACGCCCGGGCGCAGGCCGGCCTCGGCCAGCGCATGAGCCAGCGCGATGACCGCCGGCGTCTTTCCGGTACCGCCCACCGTCACATTGCCCACAACGATCACCGGCATCGGCAGCCGCGTCGAGCGGTACCAGCCGCGCCGATATGCCAGCCGCCGCCAGGCACTGATCAGGCCGAACAGCCACGACAGCGGCAGCATCAGCCAGGCGAACCAGCCGCGGCGCTGCCATTGGGCGGTCACGAAGTCGGCAAGGGCGTGGCGGGGAGCGGACATGGGCGTGGTTGGCTGGGCTGGGCGGTAGTGTTGCGTTGTGAAGGGCGGGAAGCGAGCGCGCTGCGAACCGGCGCCCCGGGCGGGCAGCACCGGCATGCTACCTAGCCATTATGGGCACCTTGCTGCGCCCCCCGCAAGCCGCGGCTTGCGGGAATCGGATATTGGGTGTCGGGCCGGTTCAGCGCGCCTGCGAGCTTTGCGTGGCGAAGGTCAGGCGGGGCAGTCCGGCCAGGCGGGCGGCTTCCATGACATTGATCACGGACTGGTGCGTGGCCTGCGCATCGGCATTGACGATCAGCACCGGCGGCTGGCCGTCGGCCGGGCCGGCAACCTCGCGCAGGCGCTGGGCCAGGCTGGTCACGTCCTGCTGGTCCATGACCTGCTTGTTGATCGAATAGACACCCTTGGCCGACACGGACACCACGATCTCGCCGGGGCGCTGTTGCGCCTTTTCGGCGTCGGCGGTCGGCAACTGGATCTGCAACTCGGTATAGCGCGAGTATGTGGTCGTGATCATCAGGAAGATCAGGATCACGAGCAGGACGTCGATCAACGGGATGAGGTTGATCTCCGGTTCTTCGCGCCGCTGGCGGGATCGGAATTGCATGGCGGGTCAGGCGCGGCGCTGCGGCAGGATGGCGTCCAGGAAGGCGGTGGCGCGGAACTCCAGTTCCGCCACGTAATCGTCCACGCGGCGGCGGAAGTAGCGCCAGAAGATCAATGCCGGGATCGCGATGATCAGGCCGAATGCGGTGTTATAGAGTGCCACCGAGATGCCGTGGGCCAGTTGCTCGGGGCTGGCGCCAGATCCGCCCTGGCTGCCGAAGATCTCGATCATGCCGATCACGGTGCCCAGCAGGCCCATCAGCGGCGCCACCGAGGCGATGGTGCCGAGGGCGTTCAGGTAGCGCTCCAGTTCGTGCGCCACCGCGCGGCCAGCCTCTTCCACCACTTCCTTGGCGGCATCGCGGGAGGTATGCGGCTGCAGCACCACATGGCGCAGGCCGGCGGCCAGCACGCGGCCCAGCGGGGAATTCTGTTCCAGCGTATTGACCACCTCCGGCGTGGCACGGCGTTGCTGTGCCACCGACAGGGCTTCGTCGTACAGCTTGGGCGGCARSACCTTGCTGCGCTTGAGGSWAAGRAAACGTTCGACGATCAGCGCGAGAGCGATGACCGAAGCCAGCAACAAGGGCCAGATCGGCCAGCCGGCCGCTTGAATGATAGAAAACACGTGGGACCCCGATTCGACAGCCTGTCTCTCATGCCAGCCGCCGCGACCGTTCGCGTGCTGGCTGTGTTCGAAAAAATCAGGCGCCACTCTAACCCGCAGCACCGGGCGCGGCAAGACGCAGCACCGTGTTGTATCGGAAGCGCATCGCGCGCCGTGGTGCCCGGGGCGTCGACTGGCGGGATGTCCACATGGAACAGGGACAGTGCTGTGGATGAATTGTGGACAGTGGGCTGACAAAGAGGTCAAGCTACTGATTCGAAAGGAAAAATTGTATATCGCTTAAAAAATGGGCAGCCAGCGAATGGCGAAGACGTCCTCCGACCGGCCGGGAAACGGCCAACGCTCAGGCGTCGGCTATCCACATTAAAACAGGACAGTGCTGTGGACCGGTTGTGGACAGAAGCCTGAAAGGACACCTAACTCATTGATTTAAAAGAGGGGTAGAGGGAATGCTTAAATAATGTGCAGAGCGCGCCAGATGGGGCCGCCAGAGAGCTGTCCGCCTCCGAAAAGGGAAAAATCCGGCCAAGTCTCCCCCTTTCCACATTCATCCGGGACAGTCTTGTGGACGGGTTGTGGAAAACTATCTGAGAAGCGGTGTAACCCATTGATTGGAAAGTACTTCATTGTTGTTGATTAAAAAATGGGCAGAGCTTGTTTAACGGGGCCATATCGGCAGCCCGGCCGACTTCCCGGGTGTCGGGACGTGGAGCCTCGAAAAAGCGCCGCAAAAGGCGCGCCTAGCCAATCGGCGGCACTGTGTCAGTGACTTTCAGTGGGTTATCCACAGGCAGGACTCTTCCAGCAAGGTTGTCCAGAAAAAATGTGGATAACTTTGTGAACAAGCCGGGGGTGCTTCCGGTAAGTCGTTGACGCATAWGGGGTTTGCTTACATTGCCTAAAAAATAAGACGGCGGAAAGGGCATAAGAATCAAAGGCTTGTGTCAAGTCACGCGGTCTGGCGGGGTGGCTGCATCGCGAATGCAGGGAGGCTTGACAGACAGGTTATGCTGTGGACATGTCCATTCCACGCCGCTTGCCCGGCCGTGCGCCATGTCAGAACCGCTGAACTTTTCGCGTGAACCGCAGCCTGTGGCGCCTCCCGGCGCACGCGAAGCGATCCCTGTCGGGGAGCTCAACCACGCTATCGCCCAGGTGCTGGAACGCAACTTTCCACTTACCTGGGTCCGGGGCGAAATCTCCAACTTCACACGCGCCGCGAGCGGCCACTGGTACTTCTCGCTCAAGGATGCGCGCGCCCAGATCCGCTGCGTGATGTTCCGCGGCCGCAACCAGCATGTCGGCTTCATGCCCCGCGAGGGCGAGGCGGTCGAGGTCAGGGCGCTGGTGTCCATGTACGAGGCACGCGGCGAATTGCAGCTCGGCGTGGAGGCCATGCGCCGCGCGGGTCTCGGCAATCTCTATGAAGCATTCCTGCGGTTGAAGGAAAAGCTGTCCCAGGCCGGGCTCTTCGCGCCCGAGCGCAAGCGGCCCGTGCCCGCCCATCCGCGCACCATCGGCGTGATCACCTCGCTGCAGGCTGCCGCGTTGCGCGATGTGCTCAGCACGCTGCGCCGGCGCGCACCGCATGTGCCGGTCGTGGTTTACCCTGTGCCGGTCCAGGGTGCCGGCGCGGCGGCCAGGATCGCCGCGATGATCGATACCGCCAGCGAGCGCGACGAGTGCGACGTGCTGATCCTGTGCCGTGGCGGTGGCAGCATCGAGGACCTCTGGTCGTTCAACGAGGAAAGCGTGGCGCAGGCGATTGCCCGCTGCGCCGTGCCCGTGGTATCCGGGGTTGGCCATGAAACCGACTTCACCATTGCAGATTTCGTCGCCGACGTGCGCGCACCGACGCCTACCGGTGCAGCCGAACTGGTCAGCCCGGACCGCGCCCACATGCTGATGCAGGCCAATCGCGCGCGCGATGCGCTGGCCCAGGGCATGCAGCGCCAGCTCGACCGGCGCGCGCAGAACCTGGACTGGCTGGCCCGCCGGCTGCGCAGCCCGCAGGCCCAGTTGCAGGAGCGCCGCCTGCAGGTCGACAACCTGATGCGCCACCTGCGTTCCGCGCTGCGCGATACGGTGGCGGCCCAGCGGCACCGGCAGCAGGTGCTCGCCATGCGCTGGGCGGCCGGGCGTCCCGACCTTGCGCTGGCCCAGGCCGACCTGCGCCGGGCCGCCCTGCGGCTGCGCGACGCCACGCAGCGCCAGCACGAGCGCGCCGTCCAGCGCTGGGAGCGCGCCGCCGGCTCGCTGGAACTGCTGGCCCCGCAGCGCACCCTGGAGCGGGGCTACGCCGTGCTGCTGGACCAGCGCGGCCGCGCCTTGCGCTCGCCGGCCGAGTTGCATGCGGGCTCCACGATCGAAATCCATCTGGCCGAAGGCGTGGCCGACGCCGGCATCGCCAGCGTGCAGCCCCGGCTGGCCGAGCTGTAGGCGTGGCGGCGCGTCGGCGGGCCACCGACAGCGCTCGCATATCGATCAAACTAATATGATCGAAGGGGCTTTGTTTGCCGCGTTTGCGCGGGTATGGCAAGTCCCCTACAATCGACAATTCCTGATCTTCAACCCCACAGAAAGAGACAGAACAATGGAACATACTCTCCCCCCGCTGCCCTACGCTCATGATGCGCTCGCCCCGCACATCTCCAAGGAGACCCTGGAGTTCCACCACGACAAGCATCACCAGACCTACGTCACCAACCTGAACAACCTGATCAAGGGCACCGAGTTCGAAAACTCGACGCTCGAAGAGATCGTCAAGAAGTCTTCCGGCGGCATCTTCAACAACGCCGCCCAGGTGTGGAACCACACCTTCTACTGGGATTCGCTCAAGCCCAACGGCGGCGGCCAGCCCACCGGCGCTCTGGCCGATGCCATCAACGCCAAGTTCGGCTCCTTCGACAAGTTCAAGGAAGAATTCACCAAGACCGCGGTCGGTACCTTCGGTTCGGGCTGGGCCTGGCTGGTGAAGAAGGCCGACGGTTCGCTGGACCTGGTCTCGACCTCCAACGCCGCCACTCCGCTGACCACCGATGCCAAGCCGCTGCTGACCTGCGACGTGTGGGAACACGCTTACTACATCGACTACCGCAATGCCCGTCCGAAGTACGTCGAGGCATTCTGGAATGTGGTGAACTGGGACTTCGCCAGCAAGAATTTCGCCGGTTGATTTCGCGCTGCCGCCGAGCGGCGGCGGCTTGCGCACCGGACAACTCCGCTGCGTGAACCGCGCCACGGAACGGCAAACGGCAAACGGAAAAAGGGCCCATCGGGGCCCTTTTCCGTTGTTGCGCCGCGATGTTCGCGTTCAGCCGTCCCGCCGGCTCAGGCGAACAGGTCCATGCCTTGCACAAGGCGCTTCGCCAGGCGCGGCTGCTTCAACTGATCCAGCCACCATTGCAGCGCGCGGCCCTCATGGTCGCCCCGCCAGGCGACGTAGAGCGTATTGGGCTCGCGCGGATCGGCCGTGCGTTTTTCCACCAGTTCGCCACGCTTGAGCAGCGACGCCACCCGGTACCGCGGCAGCCAGCCGACACCGAGCCCTTCGCGCTGCGCCAGAATTTTGGCGCGCATGCTCGGCACCGCCAGCGAGGCTTGCCCGCCGACCAGGCCGTAGGCGCGTCCCGCCGTGCCGCGCGATGAATCGGCTACCACCACCGCGCGGTGTGCCGAGATGCGTTCCCGCGTGAGCGGTCCTTCCACGCTGGCGAGCGGATGGCGCGGCGCCACGGCGAATACCCACTCCACCACGCCCAGTTCGAACCAGCGCAGTCCCGGAATGGCGGGCGGCTCGTTGGTCGCTCCCACGATCACATCCGCGCGGCCATCGCGCAGCGCTTCCCAGGTGCCGCTAAGGACTTCGTGGGTCAGGCGAATCGCCACGCCGGACTGCAACGTGTCGAAGCTGTGGATCACCGGCATCAGCAATTCGAACTCCAGCACCTCGTCGGTGACGATCCACAAGCGGTCTTCCCAGCCGCTGGCGACCTGCCGCACGCGCTGCGTCATGCGGGCTACGTCCTGCATCAGCCTTGCGGCCTCGTCGGCCAGCAGGTGTCCGGCCGGCGTCAGCTGCAGCCGGTAGCGGCGGCGGTCGAACAACAGGGCGTCAAAGCGGCCTTCGAGTTGCCGCGCGGCATGTGAGATGGTCGATGGCGCTTTGCCAAGGCGGGCTGCCGCGCGGGACAGGCTGCCACTTTCCCTGATGGCTTCCAGTAACGCCAGTTCGTCTTCCGACAACATGTTCAATTCCGTCGAACGAGTTCATCGGGAAAATCGTACGGCAAAACGGCGCCGCCGGGGCAGTATTCATGCACAGCAATTCATCGCATTCCCGAAACCCCTTTTGTTTGCGGTGCCATCGGCCAGGCAACCAGTCCTGCGGCGGCGCTGTCACCGGAGAACGTCATGACCCTCATCCACTGCATGGCACGCCGTATCAGCGTCGCGGTACTCATGTCCGGCGTAGCCGCGCTCACATTCGCTGCGTTCGCCTTTGCGGCGCCCGCCAGCGCGGCGGAGCGCGCCGGCAGCAGCGCGGTCCGGCCACATACGATCCACGCAAATGGCGTCACGTTGCACTATCTTGAAACCGGGCAAGGCAGCGGCACGCCCGTCGTGCTGCTGCACGGCTACGCGGAAACCAGCCATATGTGGCTGCCGCTGATGACTCGGCTCGGTGACAAGCGTGTCGTGATCGCACCGGACCTGCGCGGCGCCGGCGCGTCGGAAGTCACGCCGTCGGGCTATGAGAAGAAGAACCTCGCGCAGGATATTCACGCAATGGTCCAGGCGCTTGGCTACCGCAAGGTCAACATCGTCGGCCACGATATCGGCCTGATGGTGGCCTACGCCTACGCGGCGCAATACTCGGACGAAGTGGAGAGCGTGACGCTGATGGATGCGTTCCTGCCCGGCGTGGGCGACTGGCAGAAGGTCTGGCTGCTGCGCGACAAGTGGCACTTCAATTTCTACGGCGATACGCCGGAGAAGCTGGTGAAGGGACGCGAGCGCACGTACTTCGAGCATTTCTGGAACGACTTTGCCGCCGACCCGGCGCACTCGGTGCCGGAAGCCAGCCGGCAGCGCTACGCCGCGGCCTACGCCCGGCCTGGCCGGATGCGCGCGGGCTTCGAATTCTTCCATGCGTTCCCGCGGGATGCCGAGGACTTCGCAGCCCTGGCGAAGCAGCCGCTGCCGATGCCCATGCTGGTGCTGGCCGGCGAGRAGGCGTCGGGTAATTTCCTGATCGACCAGGCACGCCTTGTCGCCACCCATGTGCAAGGCGTGATCGTCAAGGGCTCGGGACACTGGCTGATGGAAGAAGCGCCGGGGCAGACCATCCCGGCCATCGTGAGCTTTATCAATGCACCGTCGCAAGCAGTTGGCGCCGACTGAAAAATCTGGCGCATCATCGCGCCACCTGGAGTATCGAAATGGGACTGCTCGTCAACGGAAAATGGCAAGACCGCTGGTATGACACCGCATCCACCGGGGGCCGCTTCGTCCGCAAGGACGCGGCCTTCCGCAACTGGGTAACGCCCGACGGCGCGGCCGGCCCGAGCGGCGTTGGCGGCTTCAGGGCCGAAGCCGGCCGCTATCATCTCTACGTGAGCCTGGCATGCCCGTGGGCACACCGCACGCTGATCATGCGTGCCCTGAAAGGGCTCGAAGACATGATCAGCATCTCCACCGTCCACTGGCTGATGCGGGGCGAGGGCTGGACCTTTGCCGAGGGCCCGGGCGTGGTCCCCGACACCGTCAACGACGCGCGCATGCTGCACCAGGTCTATACCGCGGCCGCCCCGGACTACACCGGACGCGTTACCGTGCCCGTGCTGTGGGACAAGACGCAATCGACCATCGTCAGCAACGAGTCGTCGGAGATCATCCGGATGTTCAACACGGCCTTCGATCAGCTGGGCGCAAGGGCCGGCGACTACTATCCGGAGGCATTGCGCACCGAGATCGACGAGATCAATGCGAGGGTGTACGACACCGTGAACAACGGTGTCTATAAATCCGGATTCGCCACCACGCAAGGCGCCTACGAAGAGGCGGTCGCGCCGCTGTTCGAGACGCTCGACTGGCTTGAGCAACGCCTGGGGACGCGACGCTTCCTGACCGGCGATGCTCTCACGGAGGCCGATATCCGCCTGTTTACAACGCTGGTCCGCTTTGATGCGGTCTATGTCGGCCACTTCAAATGCAACCTGCGCCGCATCGCCGACTACACGAACCTCGCGGCTTACACGCGGGATATCTACCAGCTTCCCGGCATCGCGGAGACGGTCAGTATCGAGCACATCAAGCGGCACTATTACGAGAGCCATCTCTCGATCAATCCGTCAGGCGTAGTGCCGGCGGGTCCTGTGCTTGATTTCGCCTCGCCGCCGGACCGCGCACGGCTGGCGTCATGAGTCATCGGCGCGCGCGGCATCTGTTGCACAGCGCTCTCGTTCATACTTCGCGAGCTCGCCCGCGTGCTTGCGCTTTCCGACCTTCTCTTCGCCAGCGAGTCCAGCCGCCATGATGTTCCGTCGCCAATCCTTGTTCGCCATCCTCATCGCGGCCATCGCCGCCACGTCTCCGGCCGTGCTGGCCGCCGCGGCCGACGATGGCCCGGCATACGGGCCGGAACTGCAAGGCTTCGACTACCCGGCGCCGGTCCGGCAGTTCGCGTTCACCTCGCAGGGCGAGGCGATGCATATGGCCTACATGGACATCAAGCCGGAGCATGCCAACGGCCGCACCGCGGTTTTGCTGCACGGAAAGAACTTCTGCGCGGCGACCTGGGACGGCACCATCAAGGTACTCAGCGCGGCCGGCTATCGTGTTATCGCGCCTGACCAGATCGGTTTTTGCAAGTCCAGCAAGCCGGCGCGCTATCAGTACTCCTTCCAGCAGCTCGCGCGCAATACCCACGCCTTGCTCGAATCGGCCGGCGTGGGCCAGGCCACGGTGATCGGCCATTCGACTGGCGGCATGCTGGCCATGCGCTATGCGCTGATGTACCCGCAGCAAACGGAGCAGCTTGCGCTGGTCAACCCGATAGGCCTCGAAGACTGGAAGGCGAAGGGCGTGCCATCGCTGTCGGTCGACCAATGGTACGCACGCGAGCTGGCCACCAGCGCCGACAAGATTCGCGGCTACGAGCAGGCAACCTACTATGTGGGCACGTGGCGTCCCGAGTACGAGCCGTGGGTGCAGATGCTGGCGGGCATGAACCGCGGTCCGGGCAAGCAGCAGGTGGCCTGGAGTTCCGCGCTGATCTACGACATGATCTTTACGCAGCCCGTCGTATACGAGCTGGGCGGGCTCAAGACGCAGACCCTTCTGCTGATCGGCGACAAGGACACCACGGCGATCGCCAAGGACGCCGCACCGCCCGAAGTCCGCGCGAAAGTCGGCAACTATCCGGCGCTGGCGCAGCTCACCCTGAAGGCGCTGCCGAATGCGAAACTGGTCGAGTTTCCGGACCTGGGCCACGCGCCGCAGATGCAGGATCCCCAGGCCTTCCACAAGGCGCTGCTCGATGGGCTTGCGGCATTGCCCGCGAGCCGGTAGCGCGAACCGCGGGAGAGCGCCGGCAAGTCGCCGGCAGGTAAAGTGCCTCGGCCTGCTTGCGGCACGCGGGCTATGCCTGCTCAATCCATGGAGCGTGCTCCGGCTGCTGGCCATCAGGCAGGGACCGGCAGGGCCGCTCAGAGCATCATCAGCTTGATCGGCTTGGTCAGTGTCTGCCTGGTGGTGGCATAGCCGGCCCAGGGATCCTCCTGCCGCGCGCGGAGGCGTTCGTGCAGATTGGTGACGGTCCACCGCGCGCTGGATTCGATGCTGTCCAGCTCGTCCCAGTCAAGTGGCACGGAAACGCCAAGCCCGGGACGCGCCCGCGCGGAAAAGGCGGCCGCCGTGGTGGCGCCGAAACCGTTGCGCAGGTAGTCGATAAAGGTCTTGCCGACGCGGTTGCGGGGCCCGCTCCTGGCCACGAAGCGTTCCGGCACGATGCTGGTCATGTGCAACACGACTTGCCTGGCGAATTCCTTGACGGTCTCCCAGTCGTGGCGCGCGGAGATCGGTACTACTACGTGGAGGCCCTTGCCACCGCTGGTCTTCAGGAAGCTGCGCAGGCCCAGCTCATCCAGCACGGTTTTCATCATCGCGGCGCCTTCGCGTACGTGGTTCCACGGCACCCCTTCGCCGGGATCCAGGTCGAAGACCACCCGGTCCGGCCTGCCAAGCGCGCGCTTGTTGGCATTCCATGTATGGAACTCGATCACGTTGAACCGGGCTGCCGCGACGATGCCCGCTTCCGTGGCAATTTCAAGCAACGGCGGATGGTCCGGCCATAGCGCGGGATCGAGTGTGTTGATGCCGGGCATGCGCAATGCATCCCCATGCTTCTGGAAGAACAGCTCGCCGTCGATGCCGCTGGGGCCGCGCACCAGCGCCACGGGCCGTCCGCGCAGATGCGGCAGCAGCAGCGGGGCGATGGCCTCGTAGTACCCCACGAGGTCGCCTTTGGTCAGTCCGGTCGAGGCATCGATGACGCGCCCGGCATGGCTGATGCGCGCGCGCGGTGCGGCAGATGCTTCGGGCGTTGCCTTGGCTGTCCCGGTGGAGCGTGTCGCAGGCTTGTTCTTGTGCTTCCGCTTGCCATCCGGCCCGATCTGCGCAGCGCGTTCCACCGCGACCGCGGTGGCCGGCTTGTCGGTGCGCAGGCCGTGGAATACGGCATGGCGCACACGGCCTTCCTGCGTCCAGTTGCCGAAGGAAATCTCGGCCACGAGCTTTGGTTTCACCCAGTGCGATGGCATCCTGCCTGCCGGCTGGCCCGCGTAAGCGGAATCCAGCGGCGAGGCATCCTGCCGCAGGGCAACGAGCCTGCGCGAAAGGCTGGACAACGTATCCGCATCGAAGCCAGTCCCGACCTTGCCGGCATAGCGCAGCCGCCCGCGCTCGTCATGCACGCCGAGCAGCAGCGCGYCGATCCCCTGGCGGGAGCCGGCGGGATCGGTATAGCCGACCACCACGAACTCCTGGCGCTGCGTGCACTTCAGTTTGATCCAGGCGCGTGAGCGTGTCGACACGTAGGGCGCATCGGCACGCTTGCCGATCACGCCTTCGAGCCGGAGTTTGCAGGCAACCGGCGGCCAAGGCCTGCGACAGCCTGCGCCAGTCCGCGCAGCTTGCTGGTCCAGTCGTTGCCGTTGCGCGTGAACAGGCGTACCTTCTTGCCTTCGACGCGGGCGAGCAGGCGGTAGCCGTCGAACTTGATCTCGTATAGCCATTCGTCATCGGCCGCCGGTGGTTTGTCGACCAGGGTCGCCAGTTGCGGTGCCAGCATGAGAGGCAGGGCGGCCGACCTGGCGGCGGACGGCATATCGTCGGGACCCAGGGAGGCCGTGGCCTGGCTGACGGCACGCGCGGCCTTGCGTTCCGCGTTTTGCGCCAATCTGCCCGCTGGCTTCGCGCTGGCTTTGCGCTGGCCGGGCAGCACGCTGTCGGGCAGTGCTTGCACGATGTCAAATGACGCCGCCGCGCGCGCTTCTTCGTCGCGCTCCTTGATCAGCAGCCAGGCGGGCTTGTCCGCATCCTGGTCGCGCCTTGCGTCCATGCGTACCAGCGTCCAGTGCCCGTGCAGTTTTTCTCCATGCAGGGAGAACTTCAGCTTGCCTTCGCGGTATCCCGCATGCGGGTCGCCGGTGGGCACCCAGGTGCCGCGATCCCACACGATGACCTCACCCGCGCCGTATTGCCCCGCAGGAATCACGCCCTCGAAGGAGCCGTAGTCGAGCGGATGGTCCTCGACCTGCACAGCCATGCGCTTGTCGGCGGGGTCCAGGCTTGGCCCCCTGGGCACCGCCCAGCTTTTCAGCGTACCGTCGAGTTCCAGGCGAAAGTCGTAGTGCAGGCGCCGGGCCGCGTGTTTTTGCACAACGAAGGACAGCCTGGCGGCAGGCTTGACCTTTGTCCCCCTGGGCTCGCTGGTGACGCTGAAGTTGCGTTTCTGGCGGTATTTTTCCAATGGTCCTGGCATCTCGTACACCTTGGAAGGCAGGTYAGCGATAGTCCGAGCAAGGCGGCCGGGGGAGCGGGGGAATCAGCCCGGCCGCCAGGGTTGTGCGCAATGCGTCGCAGCAATCGTGCCCGGCACATCTGAAGATGTTAGCCAAGGGAATGAATCCTGCATGGAGACGGGGCACCTGCGCTTGTGCCGCGCCCAGGGCGCGCGAGCGGCCCCGCCTGCCAGGCCGCTGGCAGGCACTTACCGGACAAGGATCCCCCAGTTTGTATTTTCTACAACCACCGCGGGCCACGGTTTGCAATATATGCCACGCTGCCGCCGCTTTGATAATGTCCACGATAGCCAGGAAGCCATCGGCCCGCCAGGCATGGCAGGTGGCGCTCGGCATTGCCGCCGTCGCACTCGGCCTGCGGGCAGGCGTCGCCTGCGCCGAGGTGGCCGAGCCGGCGTCTTCCGTGGAGGCGGCGCAGTGCGGGGATCTGATCGCGATCGTGCGGGATAGCCTGGATAGGGAGGTGGCGGTGTCTTGTGCCCGTTCCGGCGCTTCGTCGTGCAGCGAGCGCAAGCGTCCCCTGCTTGCCATCACGACGTATATCCAGCAGCGCACTGCCGCCGGCAGCGACGATTGCGAGACATTGCTCGAGGTGAATCGCCGGCTGCGCGCGTTGCCCGCAAGGCACTGACAAATCCTGTCCACGACAAGCTGTTGCGCTGCGGCCCGGGCGGTGCCGCATTGCCATGGCGGCTAGCCAGATGCCGGCAGAGGGCGTGGCGGTGCTACCATTCGCGCTGCTTGCCAGCGTAGGCATCATGCCCAGGCGGCGGACTTCGACCTTTGCAGGGGAATCTGGATGGATCCGACAGTAGTGATCAGCACCTTCGAACGCATTGCCAATGACGAGACGGTCGAGCTATCGGTGGACGACGCCGTGGCGGGGCTGGCAGCGCTGCTAGCCAGCGAGGCGTTTTCCGACGCGGCGCGGGCGCTGCTGGAAAAGGTGGGCGCCACGCTCTATCGCGTGAGCATGGACGGCCACCAGGACTAAACGGCGGCTGCTCGCACTGGTGGAGCGGTGCCGTCTCAATAGACGGGGGCCTCGCCATCCGGGCGGTGCTTGAAGCGGCGGTGCACCCAGTAGTATTGCTCCGGCATGGCGCGCACCTGGGTTTCCAGGAATGCGTTCATGCGCAGCGCGTCGGCCTTCTCGTCGCCCGAGGGATAGCCCGCCATCGCATCGAATATCTTCAGCTTGTAGCCGCGGTAGCCGGGCAGGACCGAGGTTGTGAACGGTATGACACGCGCACCGCTAAGCGCGGCGAGGCGGGATACCGAKGTAAGCGTGCAGGCCTGGACGTTGAAGAACGGCACGAATACCGAGTCGCGCAAGCCAAAGTCCATGTCCGCGGCGAGCATCAGCGGCGTGCCGGATTTAAGCGCCCGCAGTGCCTGCCGCACGCTGCCGTTGCGCGGGATCATCTCGGTGCCGAACCTGCCGCGCTGCTGCCTAGCCAACTGTTCCAGCAAGGGGTTGGACATCTTGGAGTAGAGCGAGGCCACCGGGTGCCTGGTCGAATAGAACATGCAGCCGGCCTCGATCGCCACGAAATGGAACCCCAGGAAAATGGTCGGGCCGGCGTCGGCATTGCCGAGTTCGATGGCGGAGTCCAGTTCGACGAGGTCGTTCAGCCTGCCGGCGTCGCCATACCATTGCACGCCGCGTTCCAGGTAGCTCCGAATCACATGGCTGAAATGTGCCTCGCCCAAAGCATGCCGGTGCGACTCGCTAGCATCCGGAAAGCACAGCCGCAGGTTGGTCTGCACGACGCTGCGGCGCCGGCTCGGAATGCGATAGAGCAGGGCGCCAAGGCCCATGCCGATACGTGCGCACACGCTGTAGGGTAGTGCGGCGAGCAAACGCAGCAGGCTGATGGTGAAAAAGAGTCCGATGCGCTGGATCATCCAGGTCCTGAAAGATTACCGCGCCGCGTGCTTCGCGCCGCCGCAGCGCGGTTTGCGCGGGCGTGCGGCACGGTCTCAGTGAGATCGCGGCAGTGAGTGGTGAGGGCCAGCGGGAGCAGCGTGCCGACGACGATGGGAAATGGCCCTGCCGGCCTATGTCACCGCAGGTCCTGAGCCAGCGTTTGTTGCAGGGCAAGTTGCCAGCCCTGCGTATCGACGTTCTTTTCGTCGCGGTAGATCCAGCTGGTGGCGCAAGCCTGGCACACGAAAGTGCTGATAGTGCTCGCGGGGCGGCGTGGCACCTTGATGCGCTGCGTGTCGGTGATCCTGAGCATGGCATGCCCCGGCGAACCACCGCGGTTGGCTTCGATGGCGAGGCAGGCTGGGCAAGGCGACATGCGGAATCCGGCAGCGGTAGGTGGGTGACTGTAGCACGTTCATGTGGCCACAAACCGTCGTGGGCGAGGGGTGCCCGGACGCTAAATCGGGCCCACCCGCCATCCTTGGCGCACTTTCTTTGCGGGCACGTTGACATGCCCCTTCCATGCCTGTATTGTTGTTGATGCAGGATCTTTCAAGCGGTTACTCAGATGTTATGGATCGTCCCTCCAAGCGGCGGTTCGTTTGCTCCATGTTCCTTCCTTGATCGTCATGCCTGGTGAGCAACAGGCTCATCCAGAACTTTTAAGGTTTAAAGGATATCCAGCATGGAAACCGGTACCGTCAAGTGGTTCAACGACTCCAAGGGCTTCGGCTTCATCACCCCTGACGCAGGCGGCAACGACCTGTTCGCGCATTTCTCGGAAATTCAAGGCGGCGGTTTCAAGTCGCTGCAAGAAGGYCAGAAGGTGCGTTACGTCGCAGGCGTTGGCCAAAAGGGCCCCGCAGCGACCAAGATCGAGCCGATCTGATCGAGCCGAATCGAATCGCCTAGAAAAAGCCCCGCCTAGCGGGGCTTTTTTTTACCGACCGGGAATCAGCGAGGCGCCTGCGCCAAATCATCATGCCTGTGGTCGAATCCATCCTTCTTGCCGCCGTCCGGGTCTCGTCTTTCGACGGCCAGCAACCGCTCACCAATGCGAGTGGCTTTTTTTTCGAGCGCGACGGGCGGCTCTTCGTGGTGACCAGCCGCCATGTGCTGCTCGACGAGCCGAGCAAACATCACCCCGACCGCATCGAGATCGAACTGCATAGCCAGCCGGAGAACATGGCCGACTCGATCGGCTTTTCGATTCCGCTGTACCGCGATGGCCTTGCGGTCTGGCGGGAAGGCGAGGATGGCGGCGGTCCGGTCGACGTCGGGGTGGTGGAGCTGGAGCGCAAGGCGCTGCCGCCGAAGCTTGTCTACAGGGCTTTCACGCCGGAGCACCTGGCGCGGCCGTCGGACCACGTCGAGGTGGGCGATTCGCTGTTGATCGTGGGATTCCCGCTGGGTTTTCATGATGCGCTTCATCATCTGCCGGTGGCGCGCCAGGCGGTGGTCGCATCCGCTTACGGATTGCGTTTCCAGGGCCAGGGTTTTTTCCTCACGGATGCAAGGACCCATCGCGGCACGAGCGGTGCGCTGGTGGTCTCGCGCATGCGCGATGGCCGGGGCGAGAAACTGGACCTGCCGTGGATGCTGCTGGGTATTCACTCTGCCCGCTTCGACGTGGGTTCGCGCGACCTGGCGGAGGACGAGGTGCTCGGACTGAATTCGGCCTGGTATGCGGACATGCTGCTGACCCTGACCGAGCCGGCGAAGGCGGCGCCAGCAAGGACGGCTCCGGGCGCGGCCGCACCTGTTGCCGCCACGCCAGCCACGCCGTCCGCCGGGTCGCCTTCCCCGGCGCCTTCCATATCTCCAGAGCCGCCAAAATAAAGGTGATGATGCTGCGCCTATAGGAGTAGAGTGGGGATCAATGTAACTGCGGAGCGCATCATGGACGCCAATCCGATTGCCAGCTACAAAGGGTTCGATTTGTACCCCCTCGTATTCAAGCATGCGGTGGTGCGCACGTGGCCGGAGCGCAGGCCCGACAGGACCTTCGATGCCGCCGTTGTGATCTGCCGGGAAGGTGGTGAACCCGAGGGCGAGAAAGCCCGTACTTTCCGCCTGGATACAGTGCCTTGGGACAATATCGGTGCCGCGCGCCGTGGTGTCGTCCGATACGCCGAGGACATCATCAACGGCGCGATCCCCGGGCAATCCGTCGTATCGCTCTGACGCCTGTCGCGATATGCGGCAGGGTCCGCTGTGGTGCGAGGGTGGAGCGGGTTCGCCCGCCGCGGCTGTATCGCCCATCGGCCAGGCGACGGGCCGCTTATGCGCCTGGCCGGTGCCATGATAGATCTCGTTGCCTTCGTGAAGCCCGTGCTTGATGAGATCACCGGGCAAGATGTCAGGACCTGGATGACAGGACAGCGCGTAGTCACCGCGAACTGGCAGATCCCTGATGCCGGAAGCCTTGCCTGGTCCGCCAGGACGCTTGAAATCGAGATGGCGCAGGAAGTCGCGGAACAGCTGAGCAGTGCCGACCAGCGCGCCTTATATCAACTGCAACGCAGCCTTGACCGGTTTTTGCGCGCACGCCTTGGTGTCCATTGCAAGCAGGACAGGCCAGGGAAAGCGATCGCGATTGTCGTCGATCGCCTGATGGCTCCCTAGCTTGCCCCGCGCGGCCGCGCAATGGGTCCCGGCATTGTCCAGTGTGTGCGAATTTTTACGAGGCCCGCATCGGCGGCATCCAGCCGCCTGGAGCACTACATGAACAATACGCCTTCCGCCAGCTACAAGGGATTCGACCTCTATCCCCTGGTGTACAAGATTCAACCCGCGCAATCGTGGCCCAGGACCAAGCCTGACCGCAGCTTTACTGCGTCGGTGGTCATTTGCATCGAGGGTCATCGGCCCGGCAGCGAACGCACTCGCGTGTTTCGCCTGGAAAGCACGCCGTGGGAGAATATCGGTACGGCGCGCAGGGGGGCCGTGAAGTTCGGCGAAGATATTATCAACGGGCTGATACCCGGTGAGTCGGTGACCACGCTCTAAGGGTTGTGCCGGAGATGATTCCGGCGCAGCGGCGCGGCGTTGCCCAGCGCGACGTCCGGTGCGATGCCCGTGGCGTCGGGTCTACCTGTCAAATATTGCCGTGCGCATCGCGCCGGCCCGAGGGCGCATACGTCATGAACAAGGTTGCCACACCATCCAATTTCCTCTGCACGCTACCGGGGCAAGGCAAAGGCATCGCCTACCACGTGGCTGTCAGCTTTCTGGACTCCAGCCATCCGACAGGCGTGCGTTTCACCAGCTTCGTCGGCGACGGCAGGCGCTCGTTCGGGGTTCAGGCCAGGGAGGCAGCCCTGGCCGGCACGGCCGTCGACAGCTTCGAGGCGTTGTGCCGGCTGGCGATCGGGCAGGCGATTCGTGACAATTTGTATGACAAGGCCGGCGAGGGAGACTTCGTGCTGGACCTGGACGCGGAACCCTGGGAGGGCGAATTGCGCCCGGTCGGCTCTCGCGTTGGTGCCAGCGTCCCACGCATGCGTTTTCCCGGCTGAGCTTCCGCCGCTCACGGCGAAGGCACGGGCGCGTTGCGCGCCGTGGCCAGGCGTAATCGGAGCTTAGACCCCGAACGCCGGGCTGCCGAAGCGTGCCAGCAGCGTTTCGATCAGTGCCATGTCTTCCGTGCGCGGCGTCCTGTCTTCGGTTGCGCGCGACGGGCCGCAGTAGGTGGCGGCGACATGCCTGCGTACGGTAAGCACTTCATCGGCCGGGCGTTCCACCGTGACCTCGGGCCCRGGCACGTGGCGGTAGCTTCCGCCTACCCAGCCGCCCGGCGTCAGGTGCATCTCTTCCCATTCTTCGCTGATCGACATGTTTCTTCCTTTCATAAGAGAGTTGGGAGGGGGCCGCGGGTCTACAGCCTGACGGCGCGGCAGCGTGTCTGGCCTTGGTCTCAATACTTGTGACGGTAATTGATGCGGCCCTTGGTCAGGTCGTAGGGCGACATTTCCAGCGTCACGCGATCGCCGGCCAGGATACGAATGCGATTCTTCTTCAGGCGGCCGGACGAATATGCCCACACCTGGAAACCATTTTCCAGAATGACGCGGAAGCGGTTGTCCGGCAATACTTCCGATACTTGTCCACCAAATTCCACCAGTTCTTCTTTAGCCAAGGATGATCCTTTTGCAGCAAGTGCTGCTGCACATTAGGTTTAGACGCATGCGGGTTGCTTTTATGTGGCCGGCTTATTGCAGGCGCATGCCGGCAGCGACGCTCTCGGCCGCGCGTCGGGCGGCCTGTTTTGCCTGGGCTTCGGTGCCATGCGTGGCATGGCGCATCGAAACGTTGGCAACGATGCATTCGGAGCCGTTCTTGTATTCGGCGATCAGGTAGGTCGCAAACCACACGCCTGGCTCTTGTTGGATTGGGTACACCGATACGGTGTACGGATTGCCGCTGTTGCTGCGGTTGATGCCTTGATTGAAGCTTTGATTCAAAGTGCTGCCCTTGTGCGGGCGGACGATCTGAGGCAACGTTGAGCGCATCTCATGATGCGCCGCGTGCTCTCTTGGGGCGATCGGTCGCCGTGATTGAGTTGCCAGCCGCGTCAGGCCCGGCGCTGTTGCGCTAGGAAGGTGGCTGGTGATGAGTGGACCGTGCTTGCGCAGGCTGATGCGCCAGGTACATGCGCACAGGTTGCGGAGCGGACATGCCGCCGGGTCGGAAGGGTGATGGGCGGTTGCCGCCCTGAACGAATCGGGTGTACGCCCGACAGGCCGCCGTTAATGTTCTGATGATGTACGGCGACCGGCACGTTGGCGCCGATGACTAGATGCGGTCGGCAAACGGCCAAGACTGGCAATGATACCATTTTCCGTCTATCGGCGCTTGCGTCCGGATTTGGGCGTACGATAGGCAAGGCGTTGCGCGTGGCGCCGCTTGCGGCACTTTCGTGGCGAAGCGCCGCCAATCGTATCCCAGGGATGCCGGGGCCGGGCGCCGGGCAGGCCGCAACAGCGCGAGGTGGACGATGCCGGAGAGTTTTTTCTATAAGGGGCACTACGTCAACTTCGAGCTGACGCAGCGCACCTTCGGTCAATGGCACTGGATCTACACCCTGGACACGCACGGCCGCTTCGAAAACCAGGGCAGCGCATTCGGCACCCGCGAACTGGCCAAGGCCGACGCGCTGGAAAACGCCAAGGCACGGATCGAGCGCCTGGTCGAATAAAGTCCTGAATCCCGTCTGCAACGCATTCCGGATTCAGCACGCCAGGCGCTCGCCCGCCTTATTTCCCTTCGTTGGGAATGTTGTACTGCTCGCGCAGCGCGGTCGTGAAAGGCCGGATCTTCTCCAGGCAGGCGGCGCTGTCGCCGCCTTCCATGGTCGAGAGGTCCCAGTTGCATCCGCCTGCATCCGGCGCCTGCCAGCATACGTCGCCAAAGCAGGCACCGTTGCACTCCGTCCATTTTTGCTGCTCTGCGCGGATCATCGCGCGCAACTCCGCCTTGTTCTTGATTTGTCTTTCCATGGTCGTCTCCTGTGTTTTCGTGGGGAAGTGTTGCCGGGCGTGGCTGCGGCTGTGCCGGTCAGGGCGGCCGCGCGATGGACTGCAATTCCGGGCGAATCGAGGGGCCGGGGCGAAGTCCGTGCGTGGATGCCGCGTCGTGGAAAGACGCCGGTGGGGCATCGCTGGAGCGCGCGGGCATCGGACGGGAGAAACAAGCGCGGGGCGGGATTACTTTCGTTTGACGAAGGTGGACATATCGTCGATGACGGTCCTGGCATAAGACACGGCCAGGTCGATGGCATCGTGCGGCGTCTGCGCGATATGCTGGAGCAGCGGGGGCACCAGCCTGAGCGAACCGCTGTCGCCGCTGACCTGGGTGATGGTCACTGTCGCGAGAAATTTCGCCCGCGCGAGTTCGGCATCGGGACTGTCGTCGAACGAGCGACGCACATTGGCCGAAACCTTGAACCCCTTGTAGATCGCATGATTTTGAGACATGTTGATCTCCTTTCTTCAACGAGCATACGCTGTTTGCCCGGTGGTGTCCGATTTACTTTTCCGCATAATGGAAGGCGATGCTGTTATCGCGCGATAGCGATAACGAATGGCGATTTTCATGGTGCGAAACGCTTCCCGGTGCGCGTGATAATTCCCTGAATGCGGGAGTAAGCGGGTATGCTGGATCTGCCGCCTGGCAAGCAATGCAGTAACCACTCGTGGAGCATCACCATGGCCAAAGGTCAATTACGCGGCAATCGCGAAACCAAGAAGCCCAAGCAACCCAAGAAGCCGGTCGCCCCTGCCGCCCCGTTCGGTGCAGTCCAGTCGCGCGTCGGCAATGATGGCGCAACGGGCAAGAAGAAGTAATCTGGACGGGACTGAAGCGGTTCGGCCGGACCTTGCCATTCCTGCCCCTTGGCGGGAGGCCCGGGTGCTGCCGCTATGCGCGCGCCCAGCGCCTGGCATTGCTTGATGAAGCGACGTTCGCTAGTCAGCTGTCAGGGCGTTCAAAAATAGCGGGAGTGCAAGATGAGGCGTGACATGTCCTTCGCGGACCGGGTGCTGTCAGCACTGCGGTCCGACAGCCAGGCGATGATGACGGATCTTCAACTCGCCAAGGCGCTGGGCAATGCCGAGGCATCCAAGCTAAGTCACCATTTGCTGCTGCTTCAGGATTCGGGCCTGGTGGCCAAGACGGCCACCTCCGGATGGCGCCTGACCTGGGCGGGACATGACCGCGCGGAAGCGCACAGTGCGTCGTAGCGGGAACATGACCGGCCGTGCCGCCGGAGAGCATATTGCGCGCGATAAAACGACAAGGCCCGCAGCCATGGCGGCACGGGCCTGAAAACGCTATCGCATCGCTGATGCTATTTCTTGTCGGCGGGTTGCTCGGTTCGCGGATCGAACTGGCCGGGCTGGGAGGTCCGGCCTTTCTCGCCGGGTTGCTGGAAGTGCGTCTTCCAGGGCGTGGCCGGCGTTTTCCGCTGACCAGGCGGCCTGGGACAATAATTCATGAAGTACCCCCTCGGTGACCGACAGTGCCGGACCGGCACCTCTTCAGTGTAGGCGCGTGCCTGTGCTTTCCCTAGCGCTGTTACCAGTCAGGCACCCGCCGGCCCGTGTCATTCCTCCTGGAATGCTTCCTCGCGCTTGGCCTTGATCGACGGCAGCGCCACAATGCAGACCAGCAGCGCCGCGGCAATCAGCAATCCCAGCGACAGCGGAYGGGTCACGAACACTGTGAATTCGCCACGTGAAAGCAATAGCGCCCTGCGGAAATTCTCCTCCATCATCGGCCCCAGCACGAACCCCAGCAGCAGCGGCGCGGGCTCGCACTTGAGCTTGATGAACAGGTAGCCGATCACACCGAAGCCAGCCGCCGTGAATACGTCGAAGGTCTGGTTGTTGACCGAGTACACGCCGATGCAGCAGAAGGTCAGGATGGCCGGGTACAGGAAGCGGTAGGGCACCTGCAACAGCTTGACCCAGATCCCGATCAGCGGCAGGTTCAGGATGATCAGCATGAAGTTGCCGATCCACATCGAGGCGATCAGGCCCCAGAACAGCGCGGGGTTGCTGGTCATGACCTGCGGGCCCGGCTGGATGTTGTGGATG
>NZ_JBFTNE010000037.1:0-65970 GCF_056397325.1 Cupriavidus sp. 05N39 | reverse complement strand
GTGGTGGCTTGGCCGCCATGAAGGGTTCATGACCTGACCGTGCCGCGGAGCCGCCTTTCGCGTCGCTTACGCAATTTAACTGTAAGAATCATAAGGGATTATTGTGGCTTTGGCGAGCGTGGGCCGCGTGCCGCACGGCACGGAGGCTTATGCGCGAGTCTTATATAAGATATAATACTGGCTGATTCACGCGGGGCCCGGCATATCCATGCCACCGCCCGCTGCCGGCATCAAAAGTGCCCCCGCCGACACCGACGCCCCGCCGCCATGGCCTGGAATGAAACGAACCAATTGTTTCCTGGCCGCGTCAAACGGGCTCCCGTTTGGTCAGTCTGGCGGGTTTACCGTCGAGTCAACCGTACTATCCCCGCAGTCCAATGAATCCCACAGTTCGCGAATATTTCATCCAAGGCATCACCAAGGAAGGCAAGACCTTCCGTCCAAGCGACTGGGCTGAACGGCTGTGCGGCGTGATGGCGCAATTCCGTCCCGAAGGCGACACCGGCGATCCCCGCATCACCTATTCGCCTTACGTGCGGCCCATGATCGCGGGCGGCGTGAAAAGCGTGGTGGTCGATGCGCGACTGCGTGACATCGAGCCCAAGGCGCTCGACTTCGTCCTCAACTTCGCCCGCGACAACAACCTGCAACTGGTCGAAGCCTGCTCACTGGAGTAAGCCCGCACCGCCGCATGCCGCGGCTGCACCGCGGCCCTCCCGCACCGGCAGCACCGGTAACGCGCGGGCCAAAGCAGAAGACAAAAAAAGCTCGTCAGATGACGAGCTTTTTTTCGGGTAAGTCATCGCTAGACGACGCACCCCACCAACGGACTACCGGGCCAAGCCCCCGACAGCCACCGAAGCGACGCGGTAAGGCAAAATGCCCGGCATGCCGCCGGAAGGCGCCTGGCACTTGGCCCGGCGCCGGCAACTGCTATCAGGCAGCCATCGACTTGATGGCGGACGACAGGCGCGACTTGTGACGTGCAGCCTTGTTCTTGTGCACGATCTTCTTGTCGGCGATAGCGTCGATGATCGATTGCGAGTTCTTGAAGATCTCGGCAGCAGCAGCCTTGTCGCCGGCTTCGATAGCCTTGCGGACAGCCTTGACAGCGGTACGCAGACGCGAACGCAGGCTGGAGTTGTGGGCGTTCTGGGCGACGGCCTGGCGCGCGCGCTTGCGAGCTTGTGCGGAATTTGCCATTTAAGTAGATTTCCTGAATTCAGATGCGTGCCCAACGGAAGGACGGAGCAAACCGCGGACACAATTAAGTGCACATCAAGCGACCCGGGATGCACTGGCACACGAATCCGGAACGCAACTAGCCTTGTGAATCGGCAATTATACACACAAGAAAAAGCGGCTGGCAAGCCGAGCCACGACCCATGTGAGACGGGGTGACGCAAAGGCCAATATACGGGCACCAGCGAGGCCGAACCGTATAATACGCGCCACACCGGCCCCGCCCTGCGTGGCCTCGATGCAACTTTGGGACGTGCCCGACGTCTGAACCCGGTTCGCACCGGCGGTCCGATCCAAGCTGCCGCCGCCTCCCCTTTGCCGCCGACCGATCTTGAACCTGCTCAAAGCGCTCGCCACCATCAGCAGCCTGACGATGCTGTCGCGCATCACCGGCCTTATCCGCGAGATCCTGATCGCCCGTGCCTTTGGCGCTTCGGACATGACCGACGCCTTCAACGTGGCGTTCCGCATTCCCAACCTGCTGCGCCGCATCTTCGGCGAGGGCGCATTCTCGCAAGCCTTCGTGCCGATCCTGGGTGAATACCATAGCAAGCGCGGCGAGGCCGAGACCCGTGCGCTGATCGATTCGGTTGCCACGGTCATGACCTGGGTCCTGATGGGCGTCTCGCTACTCGGCGTGATCGGCGCCCCGCTCGTGATGATGGTGGTCGCCACGGGCTTCCGCCAGCATGGCGGCGAAACCTACGACGCCGCGGTCTTCATGACCCGCGTGATGTTTCCCTACATCGGCCTGATCTCGCTGGTGGCGCTGGCCTCCGGCATCCTCAATACCTGGCGCCGCTTCGCCATGCCCGCCTTCACGCCGGTGCTGCTCAATCTCTGCCTGATCGTAGCCGCGCTGTTCGTCGGCCCGCATATGGCGCAGCCGATCTACGCGCAGGCCTGGGGGGTGCTGGTGGGCGGCATCCTGCAACTGGCGGTGCAGATTCCGGCGCTCCGGCGGCTGGGCGTGATGCCGCGCCTGCGCTTCAACCTGCGCGCGGCCTGGGCCGAACCAGGCGTGCGCCGCGTCATGCGGCAGATGGCACCGGCGCTTCTGGCGGTCTCGGTGGCTCAGATCAGCCTGATCATCAATACCAACATTGCCTCCCGCCTGGCCGCCGGCAGCGTGTCCTACCTGACCTACGCCGACCGCCTGATGGAATTCCCGACGGCGCTGCTGGGCGTGGCGCTGGGCACCATCCTGCTGCCGAGCCTGTCGAAAGCCAGCGCCGAGGACAACCGGGCCGAATATTCCGGCCTGCTCGACTGGGGCCTGCGCCTGACGTTCCTGCTGGCCGTGCCGTGCGCGGTCGGACTGTTCGTCTTTGGCGCGCCGCTGACCGCGGTGCTGTTCAACTATGGCAAGTTCGACGCCCATGCGGTGGAGATGACCCGGCAGGCGCTGGTTTCCTACGGCACCGGCCTGCTCGGCCTGATCCTGATCAAGATCCTGGCGCCGGGCTTCTATGCCCGCCAGGACATCCGCACCCCGGTCAAGATCGCCTTGCTGGTGCTTGTGATCACGCAGTTGTCCAACTACGTCTTCGTGCCGCGCTTCGGCCACGCCGGCCTGGCGCTATCGATCAGCTTCGGCGCCACTGTCAACGCCCTGCTGCTGTTCCTGGGACTACGCAAGCGCGGCTTCTACAAGCCGGCCAAGGGCTGGTGGCTGTTCCTTGCCCAGTTGCTGACCGCCGTGACGCTGCTGGCCGGCATGCTGCTCTGGTTCGCCCGCAACTTCGACTGGGTCGGCCTGGGCGCCACGCCGTTGCTGCGCATCGCGCTGCTGGCCTCGTGCCTGGTACTTGCGGCGGTCGTCTACTTCGGTACACTGTGGCTCATGGGGCTGAGATACTCCGCTTTCAAGCGGAGAGCCGGCTAAGAGGCCCCCGCCTGCCAATCCAGCCAGTCGCGCCAGCGCGGCGCAAGGGCTGCGGCAGCGCGCGGTGCAGGGTCAAGGCAACTGAGGTTGTGTCAGAATGAGACGAAGCGGTTCTGCCCAGCAGGCAGGCGGACGCGGACGATGCCAATGCACCGTCCGGGAACGCCAGCCATGCCGCCAGTTTCGATCTCGAACAGCCGCCAGGCCGCATTCAGGAAAGCCGCAATGACAACCACGAAAGTCCTGGAATACTTTGCCAGTCTCGTGGCGGACGAGGACGGTATCCCGCTTACCGAGACGGTGCTCTCGATCGCCCAGGACGCCTACCCGGACCTGGACCTGCAAGCCGAACTGGCCATGCTCGACATGCTCGCGGTTCGCCTGAAGCGACGGATCGCCGAAGGCACGCCGGCCATCCAGCGCATGCGCCTGCTCAACCATTTCTTCTACCGCGACCTGGGCTTCGGCGCCAACGCGAACGACTATTACGATCCCGACAACTCCTACCTGAACGTCGTGCTCAAGCAGCGGCGCGGCATCCCGATCTCGCTGGCGGTGCTCTATATGGAGTTGGGCCAGCATATCGGCCTGCCGCTCAAGGGCGTGTCCTTCCCCAACCATTTCCTGGTGCGGATGTCGATTCCCGCCGGCGAGGTGGTGGTGGACCCGCTCACCGGCGAGACGCTGTCGAAGGAGCAGTTGCAGGAGATGCTCGACCCGCACCTGGAGCGCGAGGGCATCGCCGATCCCAACGAGGTGCCGCTGGGCCTGTTCCTGCAGGTGGCGAGCCACCGTGAGATCGTGGCGCGCGTGCTGCGCAATCTCAAGTCGATCTATCTGCAGGAATCGCGCTGGCAGCGCTTGCTGGCGGTACAGAACCGCCTGGTGATCTTGTTGCCAGGCTCGATCGAGGAAGTGCGGGACCGCGGCCTGGCCTATGCCAACCTGGAGTGCTTCCGGCCGGCGCTGGCCGACCTGGAAGCCTACGTGATGGCGCGCCCGGATGCGGCCGATACCACCCAGATCCGCGACCGCATGCCAGCGTTGCGCATGATGAGCCGCAGCGTGAACTGAAGCCCGGGCAGGGGCAGGCCCCGGCCTGCCCCGTCGCTCAGGAAGGACGGCGCTTGCCGCCGCGCACGAGCTTCCACAACCCGCCCAGCACCAGCGGCACGACCGCCGCGCCGATGCCAGCCAGCACAATCAGGTTCAGGTATTGCTTGATGAACGGCAGGTTGCCGAAGAAATAACCGGCAAACACCAGGCCCAGGACCCAGGCCATCGCACCAATCACGTTGAACATCTGGAACTTGGCGAACGTCATCTGCGACACGCCGGCGACGAACGGCGCAAAAGTACGCACGATCGGCAGGAAACGGGCCATGACCAGCGTCTTGCCACCGTGGCGCTCGTAGAAATCGTGGGTTTTGCGCAGTGCCTGCTGGTCCAGGAAGCGCCAATGGCCGTCGAACACCTTCGGGCCGACCCAGCTTCCCACCAGGTAGTTGACCGTATTGCCGCCAATCGCCGCCACCAGCAGCAGGCCGACCAGCACCCACTCATTCATGGCATGCGTGGCGCAAAAGGCGCCGGCGATGAAGAGCAGTGAATCGCCCGGCAGGAAAGGCAACACCACCAGGCCTGTCTCCGCAAAGACAATGGCAAAGAGGATGGCATAGACCCACGCACCGTAGTTCTCGATGACGGTGCCGAGGTATTTGTCGACATGCAGCAACATGTCTAGAAACTGCAATACGATATCCAATTCGATCCCCATTCTGAATTCAGCCGACATCATACAAGACCGGACCGACTCCAAAGTCACCTGATCCGACGCCAATGTGCTTGTCCCGCGCGCGCGGGCCTGCAGCGCGCCCACGTATAATTCCGCCCATGCCTGCCCAAGACCCGCGCCCCGCCCAGCCACCCCGTCCTATCCGCCCCCTGCCCGACCAGTTGATCAGCCAGATCGCGGCCGGCGAGGTGGTGGAACGCCCCGCCTCGGTGGTCAAGGAACTGCTCGAGAACGCGCTGGACGCCGGCGCCACCCAGCTCAATATCCGGCTGGAAGAAGGCGGTGTGCGGCGCATCGTGATCGCGGACAACGGCTGTGGCATCCCTGCCGCCGAACTGCCGGTCGCGCTGATGCGCCACGCCACCAGCAAGATCGCCTCGCTGGACGAACTGGAATCGGTGCTCACGCTGGGCTTTCGCGGCGAGGCGCTGGCCTCGATCGCTTCGGTTTCCGAATTGACCCTGACCAGCCGCACCGCCAGCGATTCGCATGCGACACAGGTGATCGCCGACACCGGCGAAGTGCAGCCCGCGTCCGGCGGCGTGGGCACCACCGTCGACGTGCAGCACCTTTACTTCAACACGCCAGCGCGCCGAAAGTTCCTTAAATCGGAACAAACCGAGTTCGGCCATTGCCTGGAGATGGTGCGGCGCGCGGCGCTGGCACGGCCGGACGTGGCCATCTCGGTCCATCAYAATGGCAAGCCGATGGAGCACTGGAATGCCGGCGATGTCGCCACGCGCACGGGCCAGGTGCTCGGCGCCGACTTCGCCAACGCCCGCCTGCCCCTGGATGAGGAAGCCGGCAACCTGCACCTGTACGGATTTGCCGGGCTGCCCACCGCCTCGCGCGGGCGTCCCGACCAGCAGTTCTTCTTCGTCAACGGCCGCTACGTCCGCGACAAGCTGCTCACCCACGCCGTGCGCAGCGCCTACCAGGACGTGCTGCACGGCGATCGCTTCCCGTCCTACGTGCTGTGCATGGACCTGCCGCCCGAGATGGTGGATGTCAACGTGCACCCGTCCAAGATCGAAGTGCGTTTCCGTGAATCGCGCGCGGTGCACCAGTTCGTCTACCACGCCGTGCAGCGCTGCCTGGCGCGCCAGGCGGGCGAACAGGGCGACAGCCTGCATACCGCGTCCGATGTGGACGATACTCCCGCGGGGGAACGCCTTGGCGGCCCCGGCGGTTTCCCGGGCGCACGCGGCATTGGCGGTGGTTCCGGAGCTTCCGGCGGCTTCGGTGGATCAGGCAGGAGCGGCGGCATGGGTGGCGGTGGCGCCAGCCCGCGCCCGTGGGTGGACTACACGGCCACCGCGCGCCAGACCGAACTCGGCGTTGCCCAGCCCCGCCAGGCCTACCTCGGCATGGTCCGCGATGCGATCCAGCCGGGCAACGGATTTTCGCGCGCCTCCGCCGGCCCTGCCAGCACGCCCCCGGCCTGGATGGCCGATGCGCAGGCCGCCCGCGAGAACGACCCGCCTGGCCTGCTCGRGCAGCTTCCACGGCAGGAATTCACCGAGGACGATGCCAGCCCGCTGGGCTATGCCATCGCGCAGCTGCACGGCATTTATGTACTGGCGCAGAACGCGCGCGGCCTGGTGCTGGTGGATATGCACGCCGCCCACGAGCGCATCCTGTACGAGCAGATCAAGACCGCTCTGGAAACGCGTGAGCTGGCGGTGCAGTCGCTGCTGATCCCGGTCACGCTGACGGCCAGCGCGGTGGAGATCGGCACTGCCGAGGAGCACCAGGAAACCCTCACCCTGCTCGGCTTCGACATCGCTCAGGTCTCGCCCACCACGCTGGCGATTCGCGCCATCCCGTCCCTGCTCAAGCAGGCCGACACTGAAGCCCTGGCGCGCGACGTGCTGCGCGACCTGCACGCCTTCGGCGGCTCGCGCGTACTGGTCGAACGCCAGAACGAACTGCTCGCGACCCTGGCCTGCCACAGCGCGGTGCGCGCCAACCGCAAGCTCACGCTGGAAGAGATGAACGCGCTGCTGCGCCAGATGGAACAGACCGAGCGCGCCGACCAGTGCAACCATGGACGGCCCACCTGGGTGCAGTTGTCGGTGGCCGAACTCGACCGCCTGTTCCTGCGCGGCCAATAGACTGCCGTGCCACAGCCCGCCGCCAGTTCCGCCACCCCGGTTCCCTCCGCCTTGAACGCCGCACCAGCTCCCGCAAGCCTCGGCGCAGACCACCCGCCCGTGGTCTGCCTGCTCGGCCCTACCGCCTCCGGCAAGACCGCCGCCGCGCTGGCGCTGGCGGCGCAAGCCCCGATCGAGATCATCAGCCTGGACTCGGCGCTGGTCTACCGCGAGATGGACATCGGCACCGCCAAGCCCTCGCCGGCCGAGCTCGCCGCGGTGCCGCACCACCTGATCGACATCATCGACCCGGCCGACAGCTACTCCGCCGCCCAGTTCGTCACCGATGCCGAGCGGCTGATCGGCGAGATCCGCGCGCGCGGCAGCGAGCCGCTGATTGTCGGGGGGACCATGCTGTACTACAAGGCCCTGACCCAGGGCCTGAACGACCTGCCGCAAGCCGACCCGGCGCTGCGCGCGGAACTCGACGCGCTGGCCGCCGAGCGCGGCTGGCCGCTGCTGCACGCCATGCTGGCCGAAGTCGACCCGGTGACCGCGGCACGGCTGGCGCCCAACGATGCCCAGCGCATCCAGCGCGCGCTGGAGATCCACCGGCTGTCCGGACAACCAATGTCGGCGCTGCTGGCACGGCAAGCCGGCGAACGCACCTTTGCCGGCGCCGCCGACCGCCGCTATCGCGTGATCGCGCTGGAGCCTTCCGACCGCGCGGTACTGCACGCGCGCATCGCCACCCGCTACGATGCCATGCTGGCCGGCGGCTTTATCGACGAAGTGGAACGGCTGCGCGCGCGCGGCGACCTGCAGCCGACGCTGCCATCCATCCGCTGCGTAGGCTACCGCCAGGTGTGGGAGTACCTGGATGGCGAGACCGACTTCGCCACCATGCGCGAACGCGGCMTSGCSGCYACSCGCCAGCTCTGCAAGCGCCAGCTCACCTGGCTGCGCAGCACGCCCGAGCGCGAAGTGGTGGACTGCCTGGCGACGGATTACGTCACGCAAGTGGCACGACTGGCAAGGATTGGGCAGGCATAGGCCAGATGTGACGAATAGGCGATAATCGCGTTTTATTACCTGCCGATGCGTCAAACCCGCCATGCCCACCTCCGATTTCGTACTACGCCCCGCCACGCCTGACGACTGCGAAAGCTTGCTCGCGCTGATCACGGGACTGGCCGAATACGAGAAACTCACCCACCTGATCGAAGCCACGCCGGAAAAACTGCGCGAAGCCCTGTTCGGCGCGCGCCCGCATGCCGAGGCCGTGCTGGTGGAGGTGCCGGGCGCGCAAGGCGCGAAGGCGGTGGGCTTTGCCTTGTTCTTCCACAACTTCTCGACCTTCCTGGCCAAGCCCGGGCTGTATCTGGAAGACCTTTATGTCGACCCGGCCTGGCGTGGCCACGGGCTGGGCAAGATGTTGCTCAAGCATCTTGCGGCGCTGGCGGTGGAACGCGGCTGCGGCCGCTTCGAATGGAGCGTGCTGGACTGGAACACGCCGTCGATCGAGTTTTACCGCGCGATGGGCGCGGACGTGATGCCGGACTGGCGGATTTGCCGGGTTACAGGGGAGGCGCTGACGAAGCTGGGCGCGGCCGGGTAGGGCCGCCACTGCGCCCCGCGCAAACGAAAACGGCACATGCCCAAGCATGTGCCGTTTTGCGTTGGAAGCAGACCGCTCAGACGACGATGGTCTGCGCCTGGCCTTCTTCGCGCTCGCGGATCTCGCCGATCTGCCACACGGTTTCACCAGCCGCCTGCAGATGACGGATGGCGCGGTCGGCGTCTTCCTTGGCAACGATCACCACCATGCCGATGCCGCAATTGAACACGCGGTGCATTTCGTCGTCGGCCACGTTGCCTTGCGCCTGCAGCCACTGGAACAGCGGCGGCAAGGTCCAGGCGTCGCGCTGCAGCACGGCGGTCACGCCCTGCGCCAGCACGCGCGGCACGTTTTCGGTCAGGCCGYCGCCGGTGATGTGAGCCATGCCCTTGACCGGCAGCGTCTCGATCAGCGACAGCAGCGGCTTCACGTAGATGCGGGTGGGGGCCATGATGGCGTCCTGCAGGCGCTGGCCGTGGAAGTCGGCGTTCAGGTCCGGCTTGGCCACTTCGATGATCTTGCGCACCAGCGAGTAGCCGTTGGAGTGCGCGCCCGACGAAGCCAGGCCCAGCACCACGTCGCCCGGCACGATGGTGCTGCCGTCGATGATGCGGCTCTTTTCCACCGCGCCGACTGCAAAGCCGGCCAGGTCGTATTCGCCGTCGGGGTACATGCTCGGCATCTCGGCGGTCTCGCCGCCGATCAACGCGCAGCCGGACAGCTCGCAGCCCTGGGCGATGCCCTGGATCACGGTAGCGGCGGTATCCACGTCCAGCTTGCCGCAGGCGAAGTAGTCGAGGAAGAACAGCGGTTCGGCACCCTGCACCAGGATGTCGTTGACGCTCATGGCCACCAGATCCTGGCCCACGGTGTCGTGGCGGTTAAGCTGGAAGGCCAGCTTGAGCTTGGTGCCGACGCCGTCGGTGCCGGACACCAGCACCGGCTCCTTGTACTTCTTGGACAGTTCGAAGAGCGCGCCGAAGCCCCCGATGCCGGCCATCACGCCCTCGCGCATGGTGCGCTTGGCGAACGGCTTGATGCGGTCGACGAGCGCGTCGCCCGCGTCGATATCGACGCCGGCATCGCGGTAGGAAAGGCCTGCCTGGCCGGAAGTGGGGGATGCGCTCATGGGAACCTGCTTTTCCTGGAGTATGAAGTGAGTAATGCGGCGCTCACGACGGCGATTTGCGGCCGCGAGTCCAGTAGAATCGCAATTTTAACGGATACAGGCTTCCGGCTTCCAGTTTCCGGTGTCCCGCGTCATGAAGTGTTGCCCCCAGCCCTTACCGATGAAGACAATTTTGGCAGCCTCCCGCCGTCCCGCCAGCGCCATCCAGATGGTCAGCGCCGGACTGCCGCGACGCGTTTACCCGATAGCTGACCTTTACCCCAAGTAACCGATRAGCCATGTTTCCCCGCCCCAAGCAGCTTTCGCTTGAACTTGGCAGTCCGCCGCCGTCGACCTTCGAGAATTTTTTCGTGGCCGCCAACCGCGAGCCCGTGCAACGCCTGCACGATCTCGCCGCCGCGGTGGCCCAGGAGCGCGCCGCCGACCGCCTGATCTACCTGTGGGGCGAGGTGGGCTCGGGCCGCACCCATTTGCTGCACGCGGTCTGCGACAGCGGCTACCAGGCCGGCATCAGCTGCCGCTACCTGAGCCCGCATCATGCCTTGTCGGATTTCATCTTCGACCCGAGCTGCCAGCTCTACACCGTGGACGATGTGGAGCTGCTCGACGAAGCGCGCCAGATCGCCGTATTCTCGCTCTACAACGAGGTCCGGGCCCACGTGCGCACCGCCATCGTGGTGGCCGGCAGCCAGGCACCGCTGGCCATGCCGGTGCGCGAGGACCTGCGCACCCGGCTGGGCTGGGGCCTGGTCTACCAGCTCGCGCCGCTGTCGGACGAAGACAAGATGACGGCGCTGGTGCAGGCTGCGCGCGAACGCGGCCTGCAGCTTTCGCCGGAAATCCCGCACTGGCTGGTCACGCGCAAATACCGCGACATGCCCAGCCTGATGGCGCTGCTGGACGCGCTGGACACCTATTCGCTGGAGCGCAAGCGCGCCGTCACCCTGCCCTTGCTGCGGGAAATGTTTGCCGAGTTGCGGGAGTGAGCGCGGGCTGCCGGCACGGCGCGCACGGCACTTGGCATGTCCCGTGCTTGTATTCGTTGCCAGCCGGTCACGTTAAAGAAACGGCCACAGTCACGTTAATGTAAAATCGCCGCCCATGAATCTGGCATTGTTCGACCTCGACCACACCTTGCTCCCGACCGACAGCGACCACGAATGGGGCCGCTTCCTCGTGCGCCTGGGCGCTGTCGACGAGGAATCCTACCGCCGCAGGAACGATGAGTTCTACGGCCACTACAAGGCTGGCACCCTGGATATCCAGGCTTTCCTGCGTTTCGCGCTGGCGCCGCTGGCGGCCAACCCGCGCGACCGGCTCGAAGCGTGGCGGGGTCAGTTCATGCGGGAAGTGATCGATCCGGTGATGACGCCGCAGGCGCGGGCGCTGGTCTACAAGCATCTCGACGCCGGCGACCTGTGCGCGGTAGTCACCGCCACCAACAGCTTCGTCACCGCCCCGATCGCGGCGGCCTTTGGCATCAAGCACCTGGTCGCCACCGAGCCGGCCACCGCCAACGGCAAGCCCGACGGCGCCTTCACCGGCGAAGTCGCAGGCATTCCATGCTTCCGCGAGGGCAAGATCGCCCGCGTCGAAACCTGGCTCAAGAGCATGGGCACCCAATGGGATGCCTTCGAAAACACCACCTTCTACAGCGATTCGGCCAACGACCTGCCGCTACTGGAAAAGGTCAGCGAACCGATCGCCGCYAACCCGGACGATCGCCTGCGTCACCACGCCGCCGCGGCCGGCTGGCGCATCATGGATCTGTTCTGACGTGATCAAGAAGCTAATCAACCGGCTGCTCGGCAAGCCGGGCACCCAGCAGCGCCCCACCAAACGCCGCGGCGGACGCGCCCATACGCCGAATATCGTTGCGCATGCCGAGCACCAGATCGACCAGTCGCTGATCTCGCGCAACGCCATCAAAGTCACCTCCACGCTGCAGCAGGCGGGCTACCAGGCCTTTATCGTCGGCGGCGCGGTGCGCGACCTGTTGCTGGGCATCAAGCCCAAGGACTTCGACGTCGCCACCAACGCCACGCCCGACCAGGTGCAGGCGCTGTTCCGCCGCTCGCGCATCATTGGCCGGCGCTTCCAGATCGTGCACGTGACCTTCTACGGCGGGCGCGATCAGGAGATCATCGAGGTCTCCACCTTCCGCGCGCTGGTCGACGCGGTTGCCAGCGAGACCCTGCCCGAAGGGCGCCGTCTCAAGCGCGCGGAGCTCGACAGCAAGACCCACGCGATCGACGCCTCCGGACGCGTGCTGCGCGACAACGTATGGGGCTCGCAGGCGGAAGACGCGGAACGCCGCGACTTCACCATCAATGCGATGTACTACGATCCGGCCGAGCAGACGGTGTATGACTACCACCACGGCATGGAAGACATCCGCGCGCGCACGCTGCGCATGATCGGCGACCCGGTCACGCGCTACCGCGAAGATCCCATCCGCATGCTGCGCGTAGTGCGTTTCGCCGCCAAGACCGGTTTCACCATCGACGAGGAAACCCGCCAGCCGATCGCCGACCTCGCCTCGCTGATCCATAACGTGCCCAGCGCGCGCCTGTTCGACGAGATGCTCAAGCTGCTGATGTCCGGCCACGCATGGGCCTCGCTGCAGGAGTTGCGCAAGGCCGGCCTGCACCGCGGCCTGCTGCCGCTGCTGGACGTCGCGCTGGAGCAGCCGATGGGCCAGCGCTTCGTGCAGCTGGCGCTGGACAACACCGACCAGCGCGTGCAGGTCGGCAAGCCGGTGTCGCCGGGCTTCCTGTTCGCCGCGCTGCTGTGGCACCACGTGCTGCAGCGCTGGACCACGCTGCGCGAGGAAGGCGAGCACGCCATCGCCGCGCTCAATATCGCGATGGACGATGTGCTGGAGCGCCAGACCGGCCAGCTCGCCATCCAGCGCCGCTTTGTCACCGACATGCGGGACATCTGGGGCATGCAGCCGCGCTTCGAGAAGCGCGTGGGCCGCATGCCGTTCCGCCTGATCGAATCGCCGCGCTTCCGCGCCGGGTTCGACTTCCTCTACCTGCGCTGCCAGTCCGGCGAGCAGCCGGCCGAGCTGGCGCAGTGGTGGCAGGATTTCCAGGACGCCGATAGCCATGGCCGCGAGGACCTGATCGATGCCGTGCGCCCGGTGCGCGGTGGCGGCAGGCAAGGCGGCGGCGGCAGCGGCGGCGCCGAGGGCGGCGAGCCGGCCGACGATGGCGAAGGCGGCGCTCCGGCGCGCAAGAAGCGCCGCAGGCGCAGTCCGCGGAAATCGGATACAGTTTCTTCGCGGAGTGATTTGGACGCGAGCCCGGATTCCGGCTCCACTGCAGACCGGAAAGCCGGCAAGGTACGCGTCCAGCCGGAGGAATCGTAATGACACTTGCCTTTATCGGCATCGGAGCCAACCTGGGCGACGCCCGGCAAGCCCTGAAAGATGCCATCGTATGCCTGGCCCAGCAGGTCGGCATCACGGTGATGGCGAGATCATCGCTCTATCGCACGGCTCCGGTCGATGCGACGGGCGGCGACTATTACAACGCGGTGGTCAAGGTGGAAACCTCGTTCACCGCTGCGCAGCTGCTGCGTATCTGCCACCACATCGAGGACCAGTTCGGGCGCGAACGGCCATTCCGCAACGCGCCGCGCACCCTCGACCTGGACCTGCTGGTGTTCGGCGACGAGATCCACCAGGATGAAAAGCTCGTGGTGCCGCATCCGCGCGTGGCCGAGCGCGCCTTCACGCTGGTGCCCCTGCTCGAACTGGATGCCGGCCTGGTCATCCCGGGACTTGGCCCCGCGGCGGATTACCTGGCTGCGGTCAGCGGGCAGCGTGTCGAGAAAGTCTCGTTCTGCCAATGCACGCGGCAGCGGGATGCGCGCGACGCTTCCTGATGCCATGACCGGCCCAGGCCAGCCGGCCCCGCTTCATCCGCCCTCTTAGCCTGGCATCAGCCGACCGGACCCGCCCATGCTCGAACACCTGCGCCGCATTGTGGTGGAAGGCCCCATCGGGGCCGGCAAGACCGCGCTCGCGCAACGCCTGGCGCAAACCCTGCGTACCGGCGAGCTGCTCGACGCGGCACGCGAAAACCCCTTCCTCGAACGCTATTACCGCGAGCCAGCGCGTTACGCGCTGCCGCTGCAGCTTTCGCTGATGAACCAGCGCGCGCAGCAGCTCCAAACCTGGCAGGCGGCATTGCTGGCGGGACAGCGCATGGTGGCGGATTTCCTGTACACCAGGAGCCGTCTCTACGCCGGGCTGACCTTGCCCGAGGACGAACTGGCGCTGTACGACGCCCTTGCCGCGCGCCTGCCAGCCCAGGGCCAGCGCGTGGACCTGGTCATCGTGCTGCAGGCCTCGCCTGCCCTGCTGCGCGAGCGGATCGCGCGCCGCAACGCGCCCGGCGAGTCCAGCATCGACGAAGCCTATCTGGAGCGCCTGTCCGACGCCTACGGCGAGCTGTTCCATCGCTACGACGAGGCGCCGGTAATGATCGTCGACACGGCCCACTTCAGCCCGGTAGACAACGACGCCGATTTCCGTACACTACTGTCGCGCATCGAAAACATGCGCGGCCGCAAGGCCTTTCTCAATCTCGCTGCGCCCTGACAGGTTCCCGCCTGCCAGCCTTAACCATAACGACAACAGTCGCTGCCGCGAAGCCAGCGCCCGTCCAGATCGGGCCGCGTACCTCGCTGCGAAGCAAACTGAAGGGGGCAAAAGCCTTGCCGCAAGGATGCAGATGCGCTGATGCACTGAGCTTGGATGCACTGCGGCATTGCGGCCGGCCCGACTCCCGTCTCTCTACCGGCCCAACGTCATGAGTTACCTCCTCGACCCCTCCCGCAAGACCGTCACCATCCCCAGGCTGCAGGCCATGCGCGCCGCCGGCGAAAAAATCGCCATGCTGACCGCGTACGACTCCAGCTTCGCCGCGCTGCTCGACTACTGCGGGGTCGAGGTGCTGCTGGTCGGCGACTCCCTCGGCAATGTCATGCAAGGCCAGCAGACCACGCTGCCCGTGACGCTGGAGCACGTGGTCTATCACACCGAATGCGTGGCGCGCGGCAACCAGAGCGCCCTGCTGGTGGCGGACCTGCCGTTCGGCACCTACCCCACCCCGGAAGCCACCTACGCCAGCGCCGTGGCGCTGATGCGGGCCGGCGCGCACATGGTCAAGCTGGAGGGCGGCGACTGGCTCGCGCCCACTGTCAAATTCCTGGTCGAGCGCAGCATCCCGGTGTGCGCCCACATCGGCCTGACGCCACAATCGGTGCACGCGCTGGGCGGCTTCAAGGTACAAGGCAAGACCGACGAGAGCGCCGCGCAACTCAAGCGCGATGCGCTCGCGCTACAGGCAGCGGGCGCCCAGCTGATCGTGATGGAAGCGGTGCCGGCAGCGGTGGCTGGCGTAGTCACCGGCTTGCTGACCATCCCGACCATCGGCATCGGCGCCGGCGCGGATTGCTCGGGCCAGGTGCTGGTACTGCAGGACATGATCAAYGTCTACCCAGGCCGCAAAGCCAAGTTCGTACGCAACTTCATGGATGGCGCCAGCTCGATCGAGGCTGCGGTACGCGCCTATGTGGCGGCCGTGAAGGACGGCAGCTTCCCCGCCGTCGAGCACACCTTCTCGGCCTGACCGGCCGGCTCCGGACATGGAGATCGGTGCCGCCACAGCTACGGCCTTCCATCTGCTGGCCAGCGGCGACGGCGCCTTGTGGTTCATCGTCTGGACCTCGCTGGTGGTGGCCGTGCTGGGGCTGGCGCTCGCCACCGTGCCCGCCATCGGCGCGGCCTACCTGATCGCCACCCACGATTTTCCCGGCCGCCGGGTAGTCGTGGTGGTGGCGCAGGCCTTCCTTTCCTTCCCGACCGTGCTGGTCGGGCTGATCCTGTATCTGCTGTTCACCCGCCAGGGACCGCTGGGCGATTTTTCATTGTTGTTCACCCGTAGCGGCATGGTCTTCGGGCAGGCGGTGATCGGCTTCCCGGTGGTCCTGGCCTTTGCCCTGTCCACCCTGCAGGGGGCGGACGTTCGCCTGCGTGAAACGGCGTGGGTGCTGGGCGCTGGCCGCTGGCGGACCTTCTTTACGGTGCTGCGCGAGCTGCGCTTTGGCCTGATGGCAGCGCTGGTGGCCGGATTTGGGCGGGTCATTGCCGAAGTCGGCTCCGCGCTGATGATCGGCGGCAATATCGAAGGCGCTACCCGAACCATCACCACCGCCATCGCGCTGGAAACCAGCAAGGGCGAATTTGCCCAGGGCATCGCGCTGGGCATCGTACTGGTGGCGCTGGCACTGCTGGTGAATGTGATGCTGGCGTGGCTGCAAGGCGCGGGAGGATTTCGCCGATGAGCACACTGCCCGCACGCCAGACTCCCGACGGACACGCGCTGCCGCCTGCGCAATTGCCCCCGCTGCTGACCGTGCGCGGCCTGCGGCGGCAGGTCGGCGCACGGTGTCTGTTCGACATCGGTGAACTGGCCTTTCCCCGCGCCGCCGCCGTGGTGCTGACCGGTGTCAACGGCGCCGGCAAGACCACGCTGCTGCGCATGGTGGCGGGGCTGGAGCGCGCGCCCGGTGCCAGGGTGTCCTGGACCGGTGCGGACGGCCAGCCGCACGAGGCGGCGCTCGATCCGCTGCCGGCGGCGCTGCGGCAGCGCATCGCCTATCTCCACCAGCATCCCTACCTGTTTCGCACCTCGGTACGGGAGAATATTGCCTACGGCCTGAAAACCCGCGGCCTGGCCGCCGACGAGATCCGGCGGCGCGTGGGAGCCGCGCTGGGCTGGGCCGGCATCACGCATGTGCAGAACACCGCGCCCGAACGCCTGTCCGGCGGCGAGATACAGCGCGTGGCGCTGGCACGCGCCAAAGTGCTGGAGCCCGACTTGCTGCTGCTGGATGAACCCACCTCCAGCCTGGACGGCCACGCGCGCGAACAGGTGATCGCACTGGTGCGCGAACTGGCCGCCGAGGGCCGCACCGTGGTGATGATCTGCCACGACCGCGACCTGATCAACCTGCCGGGCGTGGTGCGCTGGAAGCTCACCGACGGACGCCTGGATACGCGCCATCGCTGAGCGGCCGGATCAGTCCTCCGGGCGCAATTCCGCCGGCAATACCGCCGGCAATACCCCGCGCAGCGAGTTGGCCAGCGCCAGCGCTTCGGCGCGGCGCAGCATGGCCCGCGTGATCACCGCCTCGCTCACCGGTCCGCCCAGGTAGCGCGCGCCGTCGGCCAGCACCGCCGCGCGCATCACGCCGGGCAGGATGTCCGCGGTCAACGGCGGCGTCAGCCACGCCCCGTCCACTTTGACGAACACTGAACTGCGGCCACCCTCAAGCAGTTCGTCGCGGGCGTTGAAGAACAGGCTATCGAAGGCGCCTGCGCGCTCTGCGGACTGCCAGCCGCCATCGTAGACGGCGCGCGCGCTGGTCTTGTGGCGGCGCAGCGGATCAGCGCATGCCAACGCCTGCGGCGCCAGCGTGACCAGCACGGGGACGGCGCCCAGCGGCGCCAGCGGGCCGTGGGCGATGGCGAAACCGCCGGCCTTGTCCAGCGCCAGGCGCAAGCGCCAGGTACCGGCGCCGAGATCCGTCACGGCACCCTGCACGGCCGCCAGCGCGCGGTCCCGCTCGAAGCGAAAGCCCAGGTGACCGGCGGAAGCGGCCAGCCGCGCCAGATGATGGGCCAGGCGCTGGCACTTCCCATCCTCCACGCGCATGGTCTCGAACAAGGTGAAGCCCGGATCGTGCGCGGTCAGGAAGCGGGCCTTCCAGCCGCATTCGGCATATTCTCCCGCGGCGTCGCTGTCGTGCACGATGCCGCCGCCGACGCCCATCTCGCCCGCGCGCAGGCCATCCGCGCCCGGCGCGCCCAGCACCAGCGTGCGGATCGCCACGGACAGGGCGAAGGCGCCGGGCCACCCATCGGCCTGTTTGCCGCCGGGCGCATCGATCCAGCCCAGGGAGCCCGTATAGAGGCCGCGCGGCGCCTGCTCCAGTTCACCGATGATCTGCATGGTGCGCCGCTTGGGCGCGCCGGTGATGGAGCCGCAGGGAAACAGCGCGCGCAACAGGTCGGCCAGGCTGGTGCCGGGACGCGCGGCGGCGGTGACGGTGGAGGTCATCTGCAGCACCTGGCCGAACGGCTGCACCGCGAAGCGGTCCGGCACGGCCACCGTGCCGGGCACGGCGACGCGGCCGAGATCGTTGCGCAGCAGGTCGACGATCATCACGTTCTCGGCGCGGTTCTTCGGGTCCGCCGCCAGCGCTGCGGCGGCCTCGGCATCGCGCGCGCTGTCGCCGGTACGCGGGGCGGTGCCTTTCATCGGGCACGCCAGCAACCGGCCTTGCCCGTCATGCCGGACAAACAGCTCGGGCGACAGCGACAACACCCAACCATCGCCCGGCAGCCGCGCCAGCGCGGCGTAGGGCACCGGCTGAGCGGCGCGCAGCGCGGCATACAACGCCAGCGGGTTGCCGAAAGCGGCAAAGCGCAGCCGCTGCGTGAAATTGACCTGGTAGGTATCGCCAGCCTCGATCCACTGGTGGATCCGGGCAATGGCCGCGTGGAAAGCCGCTTCCGGCGTGTCGGCTGTGACGTCCATCACGCCGGCCGGTTCGCCCGAGGACGGCGCCAGCCACTGCGCGACCTCCCGCGTGTCCAGCCGCCGCATCTGCCGGAACCACAGCAGGCGCAGCGCGCCGTCATGGAAAGGCAGCGCGCGGTCGACATGGACCGGCACGCCGACCAGCGGGCCGCCGAATTCGTAGGGGGCGAACAGCGTGGCATGCCAGCCCTGGCGCCAGCCTTCTGCCAGCATGGCGTCGAGCGCGCCGAGCGCGGAGGCATCGGGCAGCGCGTCTTCACGGGCGAAGCCGGTGTACAGGCGCGAAGAGGCCTCGGCGGGGGCGGCGGTGGCGTCGTCGAGCAGGACGAAGGGCTCGGCGGCAATGGCGATCGGATCGTGCGATGACGCGAGGGTGGGGGTTGGCGAAGCCGGAGAAGAAAACGAATGCATCGGGGGCACAAGCACGGAGAAAGCGCGGGCACCGGCGGAACCGGCGCGCGGGGAGGACACCGCATTATCGCCCCCAAAACAAAAAAGCCGGCCACACATCAACGCGTGGCCGGCCGCATGCCGTTGCCGGATCAGCTGAAGAAGCTCTTCACCTTATCCAGCCAGGATTGCTCCTGCGGGCTGTGGCGCGAGCCGCCTTCGTGCACCGAGCGGTCGAACTGGCGCAGGATGTCCTTCTGCGCCTCGGTCAGCTTGACCGGCGTCTCCACGTTCACATGCACGTAGAGGTCGCCCGGATAGCCCGAACGCACGCCCTTGATGCCCTTGCCGCGCAGACGGAACGTCTTGCCGGGCTGGGTGCCTTCGGGCACCGGGAAGCTGGCCTTGCCGCCCAGCGTGGGCACTTCCAGGTCGCCGCCCAGCGCCGCGGTGGCGAAGGAGATCGGCATCTGGCAGTGCAGGTCGTCGCCGTCGCGCTCGAACACCGAGTGTTGCTTGATGTGGACTTCCACATACAAATCGCCCGGGGGCCCACCGTTGATGCCCGGCTCGCCGTTGCCCGTGGAGCGGATGCGCATGCCCTCGTCGATGCCGGCCGGGATCTTCACTTCCAGCGTCTTCTGCGACTTCAGCTTGCCCTGGCCGTGGCACTTGGTGCAAGGCTTGGGAATGTGCTTGCCGGTACCGTGGCACTTGGGGCAAGTCTGCTGCATCGAGAAGAAACCCTGCGACACGCGTACCTGGCCCGCGCCATGGCAGGTCGGGCAGGTTTCGACGTTGGTGCCGGGTTCGGCGCCATTGCCATGGCAATGCTCGCACTCGTCCCAGTGCGGCACGCGGATCTGCGCGTCGTGGCCGTGGGCGGCCTGCTCCAGCGTGATCTCCATGCTGTAGCGCAGGTCGGCGCCGCGGTACACCTGCGGCCCGCCGCCCCGGCGTCCGCCGGCCTGGCCCTGCTGGCCGAAGATATCGCCGAAGATATCGCCGAAAGCTTCGGCGAAACCGCCATAGGCCTGGCCGCCACCACCGAAACCGCCCGCCATGTTGGGGTCGACGCCGGCATGGCCGTACTGGTCGTAGGCTGCCTTTTTCTCGGGATCGGAGAGCATCTCGTAGGCCTCTTTGACCTCCTTGAATTTCTCTTCGGAATCCTTGCTGTCCGGATTGCGGTCCGGGTGGTGCTTCATCGCCAGCTTGCGATACGCCTTCTTGATGTCGTCGTCGCTGGCGTTCTTGCCCACCCCGAGCACTTCGTAAAAGTCACGTTTTGCCATGGTGGCTGCTTACCTGATTGGCCCGGAAGCGCGTGCAAAACCCGCCCGAGCAAAATAGCAAAAAAGCCGAGCGAGGCATTCGACGGCGGTAACCCGCTTGGTCCAATGTCCGTCGCCCGGCGTCGGGATGGGGGCTGGCGCAGCTTGTGTGCCGCGCCCCCGCCCCGCTCTTCCATTACTTCTTGTCGTTGACTTCCTTGAATTCGGCGTCCACGACGTTGTCGTCCTGCGGCTGGGCATGTTGCTGCTGGCCCGCGCCGGCAGCACCGGCACCGGCCGCGCCCGCCGCACCGGCGTCGCCGGCCTTGGCTTGCATGTCGGCGTAGACGCGCTCGCCCAGCTTCTGGCTGGCGTCGGACAGCGCGCTGACCTTGGCATCGATCTCGGCCTTGTCGCCACCGCGTGCGGCGTCTTCCAGTTCCTTGATCGCGGCTTCGATCTTTTCCTTCTCGCCCGCTTCCAGCTTGTCGCCGTATTCGGTGACAGCCTTCTTGGTCGAGTGGATCAGCGCATCGGCCTGGTTGCGGGCGTCAGCCAGCTCGCGGGCCTTCTTGTCTTCCTCGGCGTTGGCCTCGGCGTCCTTCACCATGCGCTGGATCTCGTCTTCCGACAGGCCAGAGTTCGCCTTGATGGTGATGCGGTTTTCCTTGCCGGTCGCCTTGTCCTTGGCGCCCACGTGCAGGATGCCGTTGGCGTCGATGTCGAACGAGACTTCGATCTGCGGCAGGCCGCGCGGTGCCGGGGCAATGCCTTCGAGGTTGAACTCGCCCAGCAGCTTGTTGCCGGTCGCCATCTCGCGCTCGCCCTGGAACACCTTGATGGTCACGGCCGGCTGGTTGTCGTCGGCGGTCGAGAACACCTGCGCATGCTTGGTCGGGATGGTGGTGTTCTTGGTGATCATCTTGGTCATCACGCCACCCAGGGTTTCGATACCCAGCGACAGCGGCGTCACGTCCAGCAGCAGCACGTCCTTGCGGTCGCCCGACAGCACCGAACCCTGGATCGCGGCGCCAACGGCCACGGCTTCGTCCGGGTTCACGTCCTTGCGCGCTTCCTTGCCGAAGAACTCCTTGACCTGTTCCTGCACCTTCGGCATGCGGGTCATGCCGCCGACCAGGATCACGTCGTCGATCTCGCTGACCTTGACGCCAGCATCCTTGATGGCGATGCGGCACGGCTCGATGGTGCGGGTGATCAGTTCCTCGACCAGCGATTCCAGCTTGGCGCGGGTCATCTTCAGGTTCAAGTGCTTCGGACCGGAGGCATCCGCCGTGATGTACGGCAGGTTGATTTCGGTCTGCTGCGAGCTCGACAGTTCGATCTTGGCCTTTTCAGCGGCTTCCTTCAGGCGCTGCAGCGCGAGCACGTCCTTGGACAGGTCGACGCCCTGGTCCTTCTTGAACTCACCGATGATGTAGTCGATGATGCGCTGGTCGAAGTCTTCGCCGCCCAGGAAGGTGTCGCCATTGGTCGACAGCACTTCGAACTGCTTCTCGCCGTCAACGTCGGCGATCTCGATGATCGAGATGTCGAACGTGCCGCCACCCAGGTCATACACGGCGATCTTGCGGTCGCCCTTTTCGTTCTTGTCCAGGCCAWAGGCCAGCGCGGCCGCGGTCGGCTCGTTGATGATGCGCTTGACGTCCAGACCGGCGATGCGGCCAGCGTCCTTGGTGGCCTGGCGCTGCGAGTCGTTGAAGTAAGCCGGCACGGTGATCACGGCTTCGGTCACCGGCTCGCCGAGGTAGTCTTCGGCGGTCTTCTTCATCTTGCGCAGCACTTCGGCGGACACCTGCGGCGGCGCCAGCTTCTGGTCGCGCACCGATACCCATGCGTCGCCGTTGTCGGCCTTGACGATGGAGTACGGCATCAGGCCGATGTCCTTCTGCACTTCCTTTTCTTCGAACTTGCGGCCGATCAGGCGCTTCACCGCGTACAGGGTGTTGCGCGGATTGGTGACCGCCTGGCGCTTGGCAGGCGCGCCGACCAGGATCTCGCCGTCTTCCATGTAGGCGATGATCGACGGGGTGGTACGTGTGCCTTCGGCATTTTCGATCACCTTGGGCGTATTGCCTTCCATGATCGCGACGCAGCTATTGGTGGTACCGAGGTCGATACCGATGATCTTACCCATTTATTCTCTCCTCTTGAGCCCCGCTATCCGCGGGGACTGCAATTCGTCCTGAGGGCGAAATGTGGCCGTCCGGGGCCATTTCAAGGGCCGGACGCGCAAATCCGACTAAATTTCTCGACTTCTCCCTCCGGCCAGCGGCGGCTCGGCCGGCCAAGTTGAGGGGCGTTCCGGGACGTTGCGCGACGGCCGGGCTTTTTGTGCTCTTTGGATCACCAAAAATCGAGGCTACCTTGATGGCTAGCGGCCCCGCTGCCACAAGACATCGCTGCCCCCGCCCGCCCGGTTGAGCACGCGCGCCAGCACGAACAACAGGTCGGAGAGCCGGTTCAGGTACTGGCGCGGCGCCTCGTTCAGCGCCTCCTGCGCGCCCAGCGCCACCAGCGCCCGCTCGGCACGCCGGCAAACCGTGCGGCATACGTGCGCCACCGCCGCGGCGCGGCTGCCGCCCGGCAGGATGAACTCGGCCAGGCGCGGCAGGCCGGCGTTGTAGTGGGCCAGCCATTCGTCGAGCTGCAGCACCTGCTCGGGCTTGACCAGCTCATAGCCGGGGATGGACAGCTCGCCGCCGAGATCGAACAGGTCGTGCTGGATATGCAGCAAGGCCGAGCGGACGTCTTCGGGCAGCGCCTCGGTGAGCAGCACGCCGAGATTCGAATTGAGCTCGTCGACATCGCCGATGGCGGCGATGCGCAGGCTGTCCTTGCTGGTACGGCTGCCGTCGCCGAGCCCGGTGGTGCCGGCGTCTCCGGTGCGGGTGGCGATCTTGGTCAGGCGGTTGCCCATGCGGGTCTCCGGCGTTGGCGAATCTTGCATTATGGCGCGCTTCTGGTCGGCGACGGGAGAACCCGCGATACCTCTCAAGTGGCCGTTGCGGCGCCCCGGCAACGACCCAGGCCGGGGGGCGGCGTAGAATAACGGGATTCGCTTGAAACGCTACCGGGTGCAAGCGCAGGCACCGTTGCGCGCGGCTACGAAAAAGCCGCCGCCGCACGGCATCCAGCCACTTCAGCCCCGCCGGAGACGCCATGAACCATCCCCTTTCCCACGCCACGCTGGTGCGCCAACCCCTGCCCGCCGCCGTGCGCGACGCCCTGCAGGCCCGCTTCGGCGAACGCTTCTCCACCTCGCCCGGCGTGTGCGACCACCACGGGCGCGATGAGTCGCCCTTCCCGCCGGCGGCGCCGGACGGCGTGGTGTTCGCCCGTACCACCGAGGAAGTGGCCGAGGTGGCCCACCTGTGCAACGCGCACCGCGTGCCGCTGATCGCCTACGGCGCCGGCTCCTCGCTCGAAGGCCACCTGCTGGCGGTGGCGGGCGGCATCAGCCTGGACCTGTCGCAGATGAACCGGGTGCTGTCGGTACAGGCCGAGGACCTCAACGTGACGGTGCAACCGGGCGTGACCCGCAAGCAGCTCAATCAGGAAATCAAGGACAGCGGCCTGTTCTTCCCGATCGACCCGGGCGCCGATGCCTCGCTGGGCGGCATGTGCGCCACGCGCGCCTCGGGGACCAATGCGGTGCGCTACGGCACCATGCGCGAGAACGTGCTGGCGCTGACCGTGGTGACCGCCGACGGCCGCATCATCAAGACCGGCACCCATGCGCGCAAATCTTCGGCCGGCTACGACCTGACGCGCCTGATGATTGGCAGCGAAGGCACCCTGGGCATCATTACCGAAGTGACGGTGCGGCTGTATCCGCAGCCCGAAGCCATCTCGGCTGCCATCTGCGCCTTTCCCAGCATGGGCAGCGCGGTGCAGGCGACCATCGACACCATCCAATTGGGCGTGCCCGTGGCGCGCGTGGAATTCGTCGACGCGCTGGCCATCCGCGCCATCAACCGGCACGACAACCTGTCCATGCCGGAGATGCCGCACCTGTTCTTCGAATTCCACGGCACCGAGGCCGGCGTCAAGGAACAGGCCGAGACCGTGCAGCAGATTGCCGCCGAGCACGGCGGCCAGGGCTTCGAGTGGGCCACGCGGCCCGAAGACCGCAGCCGGCTGTGGAACGCGCGTCATACCGCCTACTTCGCCATGCTGCAGCTCAAGCCGGGCTGCCGGGCGGTGACCACCGACGTCTGCGTGCCGATCTCCCGGCTGGCCGATTGCGTGACCGAGACCGAGCGCGACCTGAACGCATCCAGCCTGCCCTGCCCCATCGTGGGCCATGTGGGCGACGGCAATTTCCACGTGGCGATCCTGACCGATCCCGAAAAGCCCGAGGAACTGGCCGAAGCCGAGACCATCAACCGGCGCATCGTGGAGCGCGCGCTGGCGATGGGCGGTACCTGCACGGGCGAGCATGGCGTGGGCCTGCACAAGATGGATTTCCTGGTCAGCGAGCACGGCGAGGACGCGCTGGACCTGATGCGCGCCATCAAGAACGCGCTCGATCCCAACCACATCCTCAACCCGGGCAAGATCTTCCGCGCGGTGCGCTGAGGACCGGCGCGGCATGGCTTCCGTGTTCAACCGCGTTCCGCCGCTGCACCTGCTGATCGCGTTCGAGGCCGCCGCCCGGCTGGGCAGCTTCGCGCGCGCGGCCGAGGAGCTGTCGGTCACACCCAGCGCGGTATCGCACCGGATCAAGAACCTCGAGGAATTGTGGGCCGAGGATCTGTTCGTGCGCTCCAATGCCGCGCTGCGGCTGACCGCGTCGGGCACGCGCTACCTGCGCAATGTGCAGGACGCCCTCAAGTCGCTCAACGAACTGGCCCGGCCGGAGTACAACAAGCAGCGCACCCGGCTGCGCGTGGCGATCCCGCCCACCTTCGGCCGCCAGCACCTGGTGCCGCGCCTGCCCGAGTTCACGGCGCTGTATCCGCATATCGACACTGAGTTGCACCTGGCCATTCCGTTCCTCGACGTGAAGGCGGAAGACACCGATGTGGAAATCCGCTATGGCACCGGACGCTATCCCGACCTGAAAACCACCAAGCTGCTGGTCGAGCCTGTGTTCCCGGCGTGCGGGCGCGAGTACTACGAGCGCATCGATGGCCGCGCCATCACCAGGCCCGAGCACCTGCACAACCTGGTGCTGCTGCGCAGCCCGCTGGAGCCGTGGAAGCCCTGGTTCGAAACCGCCGGACTGGACTGGCCCGAGCCGCAGACCGGCCCGCAGTTCAACGATATCGGCCTGATGCTGGAGGCCATCGCTTCCAACCAGGGCGTGGCCCTGGTGCGCCAGCGCATGGCCCGGCACTGGCTTTCGCTGGGCCAGATGGTGCGGCTGCTGGATATCGAGTCGGTGTCGCCGCACGGCTACTACATCGTCGAGCGCGAACAGGCGCCGCTCAAGCCGGAGGCTAGGTACTTCGTCGACTGGCTGCTGGGCCTGGACTGGTAGCGCCCGAACTGCAACAGAAACCAAATAAGACAGAAACCCGGATGAAAGAGGATCCTCGCCCATGCTCGCCCTGAAGTTGCTGCTGGTGCCCGCCTTCATCGCCTGCATCTCCGTGGCGGGCAAGCGCTGGGGACCGGCCGTGGCCGGCTGGCTGGCCGGCCTGCCCGTGGTGGTTGGCCCGATTCTTTTCCTGCTGGCGCTGGAACGCGGTGCGCCTTTCGCCGCTGCGGCGGCCACCAGCGCCCTTTGCGCGGTATTCGCCTCGGTTGCGTTCAGCCTCGCCTATGCCTGGAGTTGCCGCCGGCACGGCTGGCCGCTGGCGCTGGCGGCGGCGCTGGCTGCCTGGCTGGCCGCCGTGGCACTGCTTGGCTGGCGGCCCTTCTCACCGTTCGCTGCGCTGGCGCTGGCGCTGGCGCTGGCCACGCTGTTCATTTGCCCATCCCTCTTCCCGCCGCCGGGTGCCGCCGCCCGCGCTGCGGGCATATCGCGCACAGGTCTGCTGGTCCGCATGCTGGCCGGCGCCGGCCTTACGCTCGCGGTGACGACCTTGTCCGCATCGATCGGATCCACGTGGAGCGGACTGCTGGCGCTCTTTCCAGTCCTTGGCATCGTGCTCTCGGTATTCTCGCACCGGGCGGCCGGCCCGGACTTTGTTGTCGCGTTGCTGACGTCGATGGCCGGCGGATTGTTTTCCCTTGTCGCCTTTTGCTTCACCCTGGCCGTGCTGTTGCCGCGAAGCACCATCGCCATCGCCTTTGCCACAGCCATCCTCGCGACCGCCGCGACCCAATGGGCCGTGAAAGCGGTCGGGGACAGACGTGCCAGGAAACAGCCCGGGATTGCCGAACAGGAGACCGCATGATGCCCACGCAGATCCGCCTGCTTACCCCCGCCGATGCCGGAGCTTTCCAGGCGTTGCGCCTGGAAGGCCTGCTGGAGGCGCCCGCCGCCTTCGGCTCCAGCTTTGAGGATGAGCGCGAATTGCCACTGGCCACCATCGCCGGCCGGCTGGCGGCGACGCCCGGAAAGGCCGTGATCGGCGCCTTCGAGCACGGCGATGGGGCCGCCGCGCTGGCCGGCGTGGTCGGCGTCATGCGCGAGGACAAGGTCAAGCAGCGCCACAAGGCCTTTGTCTGGGGCATGTATGTGGCGCCGGCCTATCGCGGCCGGCGCCTTGGCCGGCAGCTGATGGCGCAGGCACTGGCCGTTGCCGCCGCCATGCCGGACCTGCGCCAGGTCACGCTGAGCGTCACCGCCGCCAACGCGCCCGCGATCGCGCTCTACGAATCGATGGGCTTCCGGCGCTACGGCGTCGAGCCCCAGGCGCTCTATGTGGCACCGGATTATCACGACAATCTGGAAATGGTGCACATGCTGGCGCCGCGCTGATGGCGCGCCGAGAAAAAAGAGCCCCATTACCGCCTTGCATCGCGCCGGTGCTAAGCTGGATTTGAACTGGCCCGGCCGCCGCGCCACGCCCCGCATGGCACGCTCCGGCCCAACGCCGTCATGAGCGAYTTTGATCGGCCTGCCATGCGGAATTCACGTCGCCATGAGGTTTCGCAGCCACCAGGCTGCGCTATAGTCCTTGCTCCCCACCCGCTTGCGCCCTGCCATGGCGGACGCCCGCGGCCATTACAGGAGTTGCCATGAACGCCCCGCACGAAGTCTCTCTGGTCGCCGACGACGCGCGCCGCAACGCGCTGCTCGAAGGCCTGGCGAAAATCCTGCCCGATGCGGCCCTGTTGTGGAAGCCCGAAGACACCGTGCCCTACGAGTGCGACGGCCTGGCGGCCTACCGCCAGATCCCGCTGGCCGTGGCACTGCCCGATAACGAGGAACAGGTCTGCGCGATCCTGCGCCTGTGCCACTCGCTGCAGGTGCCGGTGGTGCCGCGCGGCGCCGGCACCAGCCTTTCGGGCGGGGCCATGCCGATCGCCACCGGCCTGGTGCTGTCGCTGGCCAAGTTCAAGCGCATCGTCACCGTGGATGCACGCTCGCGCACGGCGGTGGTCCAGCCCGGCGTGCGCAATCTCGCTATCTCCGAGGCCGCCGCGCAGTACAACCTGTACTACGCGCCCGACCCCTCGTCCCAGATTGCCTGCACCATCGGCGGCAACGTCAGCGAGAACTCGGGCGGCGTGCATTGCCTCAAGTACGGCCTGACGGTACACAACGTGCTGCGCGTGCGCGCCGTGACGATGGAGGGCGAAGTGGTGGAATTCGGCTCCGAAGCGCCCGACGCGCCGGGGCTGGACCTGCTGGCCGCCGTGATCGGCTCCGAAGGCATGCTGGCGGTGGTGACCGAAGTGACCGTCAAGCTGATCCCCAAGCCGCAGCTGGCACAGGTGATCATGGCCAGCTTCGATGACGTGGCCAAGGGCGGCAATGCGGTGGCCGACGTGATCGGCGCCGGCATCATCCCCGCCGGGCTGGAAATGATGGACAAGCCCGCTACCGCCGCGGTCGAGGAATTCGTGCGCGCCGGCTATGACCTCGATGCGGCCGCCATCCTGTTGTGCGAATCCGATGGTACGCCGGAAGAAGTGGCCGAGGAAGTGGAACGCATGAGCGAGGTGCTGCGCGCCTCCGGCGCCAGCCGCATCCAGGTGTCGCAGAGCGAGGCCGAGCGGCTGCGCTTCTGGAGCGGGCGCAAGAACGCCTTCCCCGCGGCCGGGCGCATCTCGCCGGATTACTACTGCATGGACGGCACCATCCCGCGCAAGCATATCGGCACGCTGCTCAAGCGCATCGAGGAGATGGAGCGCAAGTACGGCCTGCGCTGCATGAACGTGTTCCATGCCGGCGACGGCAATATGCATCCGCTGATCCTCTTCGATGGCGCCGACCAGGACGAATGGCACCGCGCCGAGCTGTTCGGCTCCGACATCCTGGAGAGCTGCGTGGAACTGGGCGGCACCGTCACCGGCGAGCATGGCGTGGGCGTGGAGAAACTCAACTCCATGTGCGTGCAGTTCTCGCCGGAAGAGCGCGAGCTGTTCTTCGGCGTCAAGGCCGCCTTCGACCCGGCACGGCTGCTCAATCCCGACAAGGCCATCCCCACGCTGGCGCGCTGCGCCGAGTACGGCCGCATGCATGTGAAACGCGGGCTGCTGCCGCACCCCGAACTGCCACGCTTCTGAACATGCCAGGTCAAAACGCCACGCAGCGCGCCCACAGCAGCGCGCAGACCCGCCAGCGCCTGGGCAAGCCCGAATCGGGCTGGCGCGAGCGCTGGTACACCATCATTTTCGAAGCTGACACGCGCTACGGCCGCCTGTTTGATATCACCCTGCTGGTAGCCATCGTCGCCAGCGTGCTGATCGTCGTGTTCGACAGCCTGCCGGCGATCAGCCTGCGGCTGGGCCGGATATTCACCGTGCTGGAATGGCTGTTCACGCTGCTGTTCACCGCCGAGTATGTGATGCGCATCCTGGTGGTGCGGCGTCCCTTGCGCTATGTGTTCAGCTTCTTCGGCGTGGTCGACTTCCTGTCGATCATCCCGACCTGGCTCGCCTTCTTCGTGCCGGAGCTGGCCTTCCTGATCGACGTGCGCCTGCTGCGGCTGCTGCGCGTGTTCCGGATTCTCAAGCTGACGGTGTACTTCGAAGAAGCGCAGATCCTGTATCGCGCGCTGGCCAACAGCCGGCGCAAGATCTTCGTCTTCCTCGGCACCGTGTTCATCATCACCGTGATCCTTGGTACGGTGATGTACGTGGTGGAAGGCCCGCAGCACGGCTTCACCAGCATCCCAGTGAGCATGTACTGGGCGGTGGTGACGCTGACCACCACGGGTTTCGGCGACATGGTGCCCAAGACCCCGCTGGGCCAGTTCATCACCTCGCTGACCATCCTGCTGGGCTACGGCATCATCGCCTTCCCGACCGGCATCGTCGGCGCGGAGCTGGCCGCGAGCATCATGAAGCGGCCGCTGACAACGCGCACCTGCAACCATTGCCTGACTGAAGGGCACGATCCCGACGCCGTCTACTGCAAGCACTGCGGCAGTGCATTGCCGCATTACCAGAACGAGAGCGAGCACGCGCAGATCGCGCCCGGCGCGCCGCCGGACCGCCCGTCTTCCTCCGCCTGATCTCATTCACGCCAACCTCAGCCAGCCACCATGCCAGCCGACCTGCAAGCCACCCTCACCGCATTTCGCGACGCCATCCGGCACGCCACCGACACGCGCGCGCCGCTGCGCCTGCGGGGCGGCGGCAGCAAGGACTTCTACGGGCAGCAATTGCAGGGGGAAGTGCTCGACACGCGCGCCTATAGCGGCATCGTCGATTACGACCCGCCCGAACTGGTCATCACCGCGCGCTGCGGCACGCCGCTGGCGGAGATCGAGGCGGCGCTGGCGGAGCGGCGCCAGATGCTGGCGTTCGAGCCACCGCATTTCAGCACGGGCGCCAGTGGCGGCGACGTGGCAACCCTGGGCGGCGCGGTGGCCGCGGGCCTGTCCGGCCCGCGCCGGCAGGCGGTCGGCGCGCTGCGCGATTTCGTGCTGGGCACGCAGGTGATGGACGGCCGCGGCGACATCCTGAATTTCGGCGGCCAGGTGATGAAGAACGTGGCCGGCTACGACGTATCGCGCCTGATGTCGGGATCGCTCGGCACGCTGGGGCTGATCCTGGAAGTCTCGCTCAAGGTCCTGCCGATGCCATTCGACGACGCCACGCTGCGCTTTGCGCTGGGCGAGGCCGAGGCGCTGGACCGTCTCAACCAATGGGGCGGCCAGCCGCTGCCGATTGCCGCTTCGGCGTGGCACGACGGCGTGCTGCACCTGCGCCTGTCAGGTGCGGCCGCGGCGCTGCGTGCCGCCCGCGCGCGGCTTGGCGGCGAAGCCGTGGAACCCGGCGAAGCCGATGCGCTGTGGCGCGCGCTGCGCGAGCAAGGCCATCCCTTCTTCGCCCCGGTGCAAGCCGGCCGGGCCCTGTGGCGCATTGCCGTGCCCACCACCGCGGCGCCGTTGGCGCTGCCCGGCGGGCAACTGATCGAATGGGGCGGCGGCCAGCGCTGGTGGCTGGGCGGCGCCGATAGCGCCGCCGACGGCACCATCGTGCGCGCCGCCGCGAAGGCCGCCGGCGGCCACGCCACGCTGTTCCGCAACGGCGACAAGTCGGTGGGCGTGTTCACGCCGCTTTCGGCGCCGCTGGCCGCCATCCACCAGCGCCTCAAGGCCAGCTTCGACCCCGCCCGCATCTTCAACCCGCAGCGCATGTACGCCGGCCTCTGAGCCACGCGTCACGCCCTTCCGATCCCCAGCCAAGGCACCAGAGAGTCCCCGAACCATGCAAACCACCCTGGCCGAATTCCTGCGCGACACGCCCGATGGCGAAGAAGCCAAGTCCATCGTCGGCAAATGCGTGCATTGCGGCTTCTGCACCGCGACCTGTCCCACCTACCAATTGCTCGGCGACGAACTGGACGGGCCGCGCGGCCGTATCTACCTGATGAAGCAGGTGCTCGAGGGCCAGCCCGTCACGGAAAGCACACGCCTGCACCTGGACCGCTGCCTGACCTGCCGCAACTGCGAATCGACCTGCCCTTCGGGTGTGAAGTACGGCAGGCTGGTCGACATCGGCCGCAAGGTCGTCGATGACCGTCTCGAAGCGCAAGGCATCCAGCGCCCCGCGCGCGAGCGGTTCGCGCGTTGGGCGCTGCGCGAGAGCATGACCCGGCCCGCGCTGTTCGGGCCGGCCATGCGCCTGGGCCAGCGTTTTCGCCCGCTGCTGCCGCAGGCCCTGCGCAACAAGGTGCCGCAGCCGGTGGATGCCGGCACCTGGCCGCGCAACACGCATGCGCGCAAGATGCTGTTGCTCGACGGTTGCGTGCAGCCATCGATGTCGCCCAACATCAATGCCGCCACGGCCCGCGTGTTCGACCGCCTCGGCGTGCAGCTTGTCGTGGCGCGCGAGGCCGGCTGTTGCGGCGCGGTGCGCTATCACACCGGCGACCACGACGGCGGCCTCGACAATATGCGGCGCAATATCGACGCCTGGTGGCCGGCGGTGCAAGCGGGCGCCGAGGCCATCGTGATGACGGCGTCGGGCTGCGGCGTGATGGTCAAGGAGTACGGGCACCTGCTGCGCAACGATGCGCGCTATGCGGAGCGCGCGCGCCAGATCTCGGCGCTGACCAAGGATCTGTCGGAGTTGCTGCCGGATTTCTCCGACACACTGCAAGCCCTCGCCACCGAGGCACGGGAGGGCAAGAGCGGCAACGGCCAGCGGGTCGCCTACCACCCGCCCTGCACGCTACAGCACGGCCAGCAGATCCGCGGCAAGGTGGAGACGTTGCTGACCGGCCTGGGCGTGGATGTCAAGCTCTGCGCCGACAGCCACTTGTGCTGCGGCTCTGCGGGCACGTATTCGGTGCTGCAGCCGGAGTTGTCGTACCGCTTGCGGGATGAAAAACTCGCCAACCTGCAGGCTTCGGGGCCGCAGGCCATTGTCTCGGCGAATATCGGCTGCATCACGCATCTGCAAAGCGGCACCGGAACGCCGGTGATGCACTGGATCGAACTGGTGGACCGGATGTTGGGGTAAGTGGCCGGAAGCCTGGGACGAAGCTGACCGGCTGCGCCCACGGCGTCTGGCACAGCGCTGGCCGTCGCGCCTTCCCGCGCAAGCGGGAGAGGGGCGCAAACCCGCTGCCAGAAGAGGCCACTACGAGTTACCATGCGAGGGCTCCAATCCCGGCTGTCCGCGCCCCGCTCTCACATGCTTCAAACCTTTGCCATCCTCCTGGTTTTCCAATCCGTCGGGGAGGCGCTCAGCTACGCCCTGAGCCTGCCCGTGCCAGGCCCGGTGATCGGCATGATCCTGCTGTTCGGCTGGCTCACCTTCGACGACCGGCTGCTGCCGGTGATCCAGGGCACCACGTCCGAACTGCTCAAGCACCTGTCGCTGCTGTTCGTGCCGGCCGGCGTGGGCATCATGGTGCATGCGCATCGCATCGGCGGGGAATGGATGCCGATCGTGGTGGCGCTGGTGCTCTCCACGTGGCTTGCGATCGCTACCACGGCGCTGGTGGCGCGTGCCCTGATGGGCAAGGCGAGGCCGCCCGAGGCCGCCGCACCCGCGGCGCCGGGAGAACAGGCATGATGACGCCGCGCCTCAACGAGATCTGGGTCTACCTGGCCGCCAGCCCGCTACTGGGGCTGACCGCCACGCTGCTGGCCTATGTATTCGCCTTCCGCGTCTACGAACGCGCGCGTTTTTCGCCGCTGGCCAATCCCGTGATGATCGCGGTAGCCATCCTGGTCACGCTGCTGACGGTGACCGGCACGCCTTACAAGACGTATTTCGACGGCGCGCAGTTCGTCCACTTCCTGCTCGGGCCGGCCACCGTCGCGCTGGCGGTGCCGCTCTACATGCAACTGCCCAAGCTGCGCCGGCACGTGCTGCCGCTGCTGGGCGGACTGCTGGCCGGCTCGCTGGTGGCGGTGGTATCCGCCGTGGGCATCGCCTGGCTGCTGGGCGCGTCGCCCGAGACGATGCGCTCGCTCGCGCCCAAGTCGGTCACGATCCCCATCGCCATGGGCGTGGCCGAGAAGATCGGCGGCCTGCCCTCGCTCACCGCCGTGCTGGTGATGGGTACGGGCATCATCGGCGCGGTCAGCGCCACCAAGCTGCTCAACCTGTTGCGCATTTCCGACTACACCGTGCGCGGCTTCGCCACCGGCGTGGCGGCGCACGGCATCGGCACCGCGCGCGCCTTCCAGGTCAACCAGGAGGCCGGCGCGTTCGCCGCGCTCGGCATGGGCCTGAACGGCGTGCTGACCGCCGTGATGGTGCCGATGCTGGCGGCGTGGATGCCGCGCTGATCCCTGCTGACAGGACGTTGTCAGTAGCCCCCGCGCATGATCCATCCCTCCAACACCTCCCGAGAGAGACCATCATGAGCGGACTGATCAACTGGCTTGAAATCCCCGTCACCGATATGCAGCGCGCGATCCGGTTCTACGAACAGGTCTTCGAAACCACCCTCAAGCGCGAGACCATGGCGCAAATCGACATGGCTGTCTTTGCCAGCCATGAGCCTGGCGGCGCACTGGTGGCCGGCGAAGGCTTCCGGCCATCGGCCGATGGCTGTCTGCCCTACCTGCACGCGGCGCAACTCACGGCACTGCTGGCGCGCGTGCAGGCCGCCGGCGGCAAGACGGTATTCGGCCCGCTGCAACTGCCCGGCGATATCGGCCATATTGCGCATATCATCGACAGCGAAGGCAACCGCGTGGGCCTGCACCAGCCCCTGGCCGGCTAGGCGATGGCCGCGACCGTTTTGCCGATATCCGCTTAGAACCAAGATGAAACCTCGATGAGCCGCCGTGCCGACCGCCTTTTCCAGATTGTCCAGGTACTACGCGGGCGCCGCCTGACCACGGCGGCGCTGCTGGCGCAGCGGCTCGGGGTGTCCGAGCGCACGGTGTACCGGGATATCCAGGCACTGTCGCTGTCGGGCGTGCCGGTCGAGGGCGAAGCGGGCATTGGCTACCGGTTGCGGGCCGAYTATGACGTCCCTCCGCTGATGTTCACCGCGATTGAAGTCGAAGCGCTGGTGGCCGGGCTGCGGCTGCTCAAGGCCTGGGGCGGCGGCGCGCTGGCCGCCGCGGCCGATCCCGCGCTGGAGAAACTGGTGGCGGCGCTGCCGCCGGCGCGGCGTCATGCGGCGCAGCAAAGCCGCGTGTTCGCCCCGGAATTCGTCAATCATCCGCAGGTGCGCGACGCCTTTGACGTGGTGCACGGCGCCATGAACGCGCAGCGCCTGCTGCGCCTGGACTACACCGACGCGCAACAGCGCGCTACCGACCGCATCGTGCAGCCGCTGGGCCTGTTCTTCTGGRGCAATAGCTGGCTGCTGGCCGCGTGGTGCACCACGCGCACCGACTACCGCAGCTTCCGGCTGGACCGCTGCCGCGGCATCGTCATGCTGGACGAACGCTTCCACGAAACGCCGGACCGCTCGCTCAACGGCTTCCTGCGCGCAGTGCAGCAGACCAGCGGCTAGCCGCCGCGGACTAGGCCGGCTCGGCCAGCAGCTTCTCGATGTCGCCCTTGATGTCCTCGGGCTTGGTGGTCGGCGCGTAGCGCTTGAACACCGTGCCATCGCGGCGCAGCAGGAACTTGGTGAAATTCCACTTGATTGCTTCCAGGCCGAGCACGCCCGGCTTCTCGGAAGTCAGCCAGCGATACAGCGGATGCGCGTTGGCGCCATTGACGTCGATCTTGCCGAACATCGGGAAGGTGACGTGAAAGCGCGACTCGCAGAACTGGCCGATCTGCGCGGCGTCGCCCGGCTCCTGCTTGCCGAACTGGTTGCAGGGAAAACCCAGCACTTCCAGGCCGCTTTGCGCGAACTGCTCCTGCAGTGCCTGCAGGCCGGCGTATTGGGGCGTGAAGCCGCACTCGCTGGCGGTATTCACGATCAGCAGCACCTTGCCGCTGAATTGCGACAGCGGTACCGGCTGGCCGGCAAGGGAACTGGCTTCGAACTGGTAGACGTTGCTCATGGCGGGCTCCTCTCATGGCGCGGCGGGGTGCCGGCGGCGCGGACAGTGTACTAGAGCCGCAAGCGCCGCGCTGGCGGCAGATCAGATCACATTCAGATGTTCGGTGCCGGCGCCGAGGTCGGTCTCGCGGTCCATGGTGCCGTGCAGCTTGATCATCAGCCGCAGGTCGTTGAGCGAGTCGGCGTTGCGCAGCGCGTCTTCGTAGCTGATCTTGCCGGCCTCGTACAGGTCGAACAACGCCTGGTCGAACGAGACCATCCCCTGCTCGCGCGATTTCTTGATGACTTCCTTCAACGCGTGGATCTCGCCCTTAAAGATCAGGTCGGCCACCAGCGGCGTGCCGATCATGATTTCCACCGCTGGCACGCGGCCCTTCTGCCCCTTGCGCGGCAACAGCCGCTGCGACACCATCGCCTTCAGGTTGAGCGACAGGTCGATCAGCAACTGCTGGCGCTTTTCCTCGGGGAAGAAATTGACCACACGGTCGATGGCCTGGTTGGCGTTGTTGGCGTGCAGCGTGGCCAGGCACAGGTGGCCCGTTTCCGCATACTGCATCGCGTATTCCATGGTTTCGCGATCGCGGATTTCGCCGATCAGGATCACGTCRGGTGCCTGGCGCAGGGTGTTCTTCAGGGCCACGTGCCAGGACTCGGTATCGATGCCGACCTCGCGCTGCGTGACGATGCAGTTCTGGTGCGCGTGCACGTATTCGATCGGGTCCTCGATGGTGATGATGTGGCCGTAGGAATGCGCGTTGCGATGGTCGAGCATGGCCGCCAACGAAGTCGACTTGCCCGAGCCGGTGGCACCGGTAACGATCACCAGGCCGCGCTTGGACATCACGATGTCATGCAGCGCCTGCGGCAGGTCAAGATCTTCCACCGAGGGAATGCGCGTATTGATGGTACGCACCACCATGCCCGCCTTGCCCTGCTGGATAAAGGCCGAGACCCGGAAGCGCCCGGCATTGGACGCGGAGATGGCAAAGTTGCACTCGCGGCTGCCCTCGAACTCGCCCGCCTGGCGCTCATTCATGATCGAGCGCACCAGCCCGAGCGCCTGGGTGGGATTGAGCGGCTGCTGCGACACCGGCGTGATCTTGCCGTCGACCTTGATCGCGGGCGGAAAATCCGCGGTGATGAACAGGTCCGAGCCGCGGTTGCCGACCATCAGCACAAGCAGGTCGTTGATGTACTTGGCGGCGGATTCTCGATCGAGCATGGCGTTGTCCTGGTTTGGATGCGGCGGACTCGCCTCAGCCCGTGAAGGAATCGGGGTTCTTGGCGGTGGCGCGTGCGTCGTTGTAGCTGATCAGCCCGCGCTTGATCAGGTCCGACAGGCACTGGTCCAGCGTCTGCATGCCAAGCCCACTGCTGGTCTGCATCATCGAGTACATCTGCGCGATCTTGTTCTCGCGAATCAGATGGCGGATCGCCGGCGTGGCGATCATGATCTCGTGCGCCGCGGTACGGCCATTGCCGTCACGCGTCTTGAGCAGCGTTTGCGAGATCACCGCTTCGAGCGACTCCGACAGCATGGTGCGCACCATGTCTTTCTCTTCGGGCGGGAACACGTCGACGATCCGGTCGATGGTCTTGGCTGCCGAACTGGTATGCAGCGTGGCAAATACCAGGTGGCCGGTTTCCGCGGCGGTCAGCGCCAGCCGGATGGTTTCCAGGTCGCGCAGTTCGCCCACCAGCACCACGTCGGGATCCTCGCGCAAGGCGGAGCGCAGCGCGTTGGCGAAGGAGTGCGTGTGCGGCCCCAGCTCGCGCTGGTTGATCAGGCTCTTCTTGGACGTGTGCACGAACTCGATCGGGTCTTCCACGGTGAGGATGTGGCCCATGTCGTGATCGTTGCGGTGGTCCACCATCGCCGCCAGCGTGGTGGACTTGCCTGAACCGGTCGGGCCGGTCACCAGCACCAGGCCGCGCGGCTTCATGCAGAGGTCGGCGAATACCGCCGGCGCGCGCAGGTCTTCCAGCGTCAGAACCTTGGAGGGAATGGTCCGGAACACCGCGGCCGCCCCGCGCTGCGTATTGTATGCATTGACCCGGAAGCGCGAGAGGCCGGAGATCTCGAAGGAGAAATCGATTTCCAGCCGCTCTTCATACTGCTTGCGCTGGGTGTCGCTCATGATGTCGTACACGAGGGCGTGGACATCCTTGTGGCCCATCGCCGCTACGTTGATGCGGCGCATGTCGCCGTGGATACGCACCATCGGCGGCATGTCTGCCGAGAGATGGAGATCGGACGCCTTGTTCTTGACGGCGAAAGCTAATAGCTGCGCGATGTCCATCTATAATGACCCCACCCTATTATTGTCGTACTTTGTTGTACTTCTTGATATGTTCGCCGGATTATGTCTGTAATCGCCGCCAACTTGCAAGCCGTCAACCGGCGCATCGCGGCAGCCGCACAACAGGCCGGGCGACCGGCCGGTGAAGTCGCGCTTCTGGCGGTTTCCAAGACCTTCCCCGCCGCCGACGTACGGGCTGCCTTCGATGCGGGCCAGCGCGCCTTTGGCGAGAACTACGTACAGGAAGGCCTGGACAAGATCGCCCGGCTTGCCGACCTGCGCGGCGAGTTGTGCTGGCATTTCATCGGCCCCCTGCAAAGCAACAAGACACGTGCCGTGGCCGAGCATTTCGACTGGGTCCACGCCATCGACCGCCTGCGCATCGCCGAGCGCCTGTCGGCGCAGCGGCCCGCCGGCATGGCGCCGCTGCAAGTTTGCCTGCAGGTCAATATCAGCGGAGAAGCCAGCAAGAGCGGCGTGACGCCCGACGAAGTGCCGGTGCTGGCGCGCGCCGTGGCGGCACTGCCCGGCCTGCGGCTGCGCGGCCTGATGGCGATTCCCGAAGCCGTTGCCGAGGTAGCGGCCCAGCGCCGGCCCTTCGCCGCGCTGCGCGCGCTGCTCGATGCCCTGCGCGCGGACGGGCTGGACGTGGACACGTTGTCGATGGGCATGTCTGCCGACATGGAAGCCGCCATTGCCGAGGGCGCCACCCTGGTGCGCATCGGCACCGCCATTTTCGGCGCGCGCGACTATGCCGCAGCGCCTGCATCCGGGGCCGCCGAGACAGCCTCTGCTGCGACAACGCCCGCAGCGCCCATTACGCACGGCTAGAACGCCGGCATCACTTCTTCCCAGAACACTCCCTGCAAGAGACACCCATGCTCAACACCCTCACCTTTGGCTTCCTTGGCGGCGGCAATATGGCCACGGCCCTGATCGGCGGCCTGATCGCCCGGGGCGTGCCGGCCACTTCGATCCGCGTGGTCGATCCTTTCGAGGAAGCCCAGGCGCGCCTGCGGCGCGACCTGGGGGTGCATGCCGCAGGCGCGCCGGATGCGGCCTTCGGCGCCAGCGATGTGCTCGTGCTGGCGGTCAAGCCGCAGCAGTTCCGCGACGCGGCGGCATCTTTGCTGCCGTACCTGGGCGACAACCTGATCGTCAGCGTGGCGGCTGGCATCCGCCTGGCCGATATGCAGCGCTGGTTTGGCGGCCGCACCCGCCTGGTGCGCGCCATGCCGAACACGCCGGCGCTGGCCGGCATGGGCATGACCGGCCTGGCCGCCGTGCCCGGCCTGGCGCAGCGGGACCGCGAGATTGCCGGCGCGCTGGCTGAAGCCGTGGGTAAATGCGAGTGGGTGGAAGGCGACGCGCAGATCGACGCGGTCACCGCCATCTCCGGCAGCGGCCCGGCCTATGTCTTTTATTTCATCGAAGCGATGGAAAAAGCCGCCTCGGAACTCGGCCTCACCGCCAGCCAGGGACGCGCGCTGGCGGTGGAAACCTTCCGCGGCGCGGCGGTGCTGGCGGCGCAGTCCGAGGAGCCTGTCAGCCTGTTGCGCGAGCGCGTGACGTCCAAGGGCGGTACGACATATGCGGCGCTCACCGCGATGCAAACCGCCGGCATCGGCGAGGCTTTCGTCAAAGCGATGCATGCCGCCGCGGCGCGGGCTACGGAGATGGGGGCGGAGTTCGGGAAGGACTGACGTTTTTTCAGGCACGACGGCATAGGGAGCGCCCGCCCACTCCCCTCAACGCAGCGCGTATGCCACCGCCGTTCCGGCAAACACACAAGCTCCCAGCCAGTTGTTGTGCCGGAACGCGGCGAAGCAGCGCATGCGATCGCGATCGCGAATCAGCGTGTAGTGATACAGCGCGCATCCCGCCGCGGCTGCCAGCCCAAGCCAGTATGGCCAGCCCAGTCCGAACTGCGCGCCAGCCCAAGCCATCAGCCCAAGAAACACCGCATAGCAAATCATGATGGCGGCCACATCGAAGCGCCCGAACGTGATGGCCGAAGTCTTCATGCCCAGTAGCAGATCGTCATCCCGGTCCACCATGGCATAAGCGGTGTCGTAGGCCACCGCCCAGAACACATTGGCCAGCAGCATCACCCATGCCACGGCGGGCACATGGTCCTGGACCGCGGCGAACGTCATCGGGATGCCGAAGCCGAAGGCAATGCCGAGGTAGGCCTGCGGGATGGCAAAGAAGCGCTTGAAGAACGGATAGGTGCCGGCCAGCACCGCGGCCACCACCGCCAGCCACTTGGTCAGCGCATTGAGCGGCGTGATCAACGCGAAGGCCGCGAGCGCCAGCACCACCGCCACCATCACCGCTTCCCAAGCCGCGATCTTGCCGGCAGTCAACGGCCGTTCCTTGGTCCGCTTCACATGCTTGTCGAAGTCGCGGTCGGCCCAGTCGTTCATCGCGCAACCGGCCGATCGCATCAGGAAGGTACCGACAAAGAAGATCCAAAACAAGTGCCACGCCGGCGGCCCGCCCGTGGCCATCCACAATGCCCACAGCGTGGGCCACAGCAGCAGCAGSGTGCCGATGGGCTTGTCGATGCGCACCAGGCGCGCGTACAGGGCTAAGCGTTCAAACATGGTAGTGGCCCGCGTACCTCGGTACGGGGCAAGGCAAGGACAATAAACGAAAAACGCGCCGCGTCCCGGCCAGGGCGCGGCGCGCATGGCCGGCAGCACATCGTGCCGCCGGCGGCGTCGATTCAGGCCATCAGGCCAGCATCGAGCGCAGCATCCACGCGGTCTTTTCGTGCGTCTGCATGCGCTGGGTCAGCAGGTCGGCCGAGGGTTCGTCGCCTGCCGCATCGATCACCGGGAACAGCGAGCGCGCGGTGCGCACCACGGCCTCCTGGCCTTCGACCAGCTTGCGGATCATCTCGGTGGCTTCGGGCACGCCCTCTTCCTCGGGGATCGACGACAGGCGGGCGTATTCCTTGTAGGTGCCCGGTGCCGGGTAGCCCAGCGCGCGGATACGCTCCGCGATGGAGTCGACGGCCAACGCCAGTTCGGTGTACTGCGTCTCGAACATCAGGTGCAGCGTGTTGAACATCGGACCCGTCACGTTCCAGTGAAAGTTATGGGTCTTGAGATAAAGCGTGTAGGTATCCGCCAGCAACTTGGACAGGCCTTCCGCGATCTTCTTGCGCTCTTTGTCGGAAATGCCGATATTCACGCTCATCTCATTCTTCTTTGCCATGATAGGTACGCTCCAGTCTGGGGGTGGCCACAGTGACTGCCGCGCCTGGCGACGCGGCACAACCCGCACATTATGGCATCACCGGGTAAATCCGGACAAACTCGTGGCCGCGTCCAGGAACATCGGGACAGCACCCAGGGCGATCACCGCCAGCCCGATTTCCGTGCGCCACAGCTTGCGCTGCAGGCGCGCCGCGTCGCCGCCGCGGGAGCCGTCGCCAGCGTCTTGCTGCACTTGCCGCACTTGCCGCATTTGCTGCAACTCACCGATGAACATGCTGAACATAGCCATGATGCTTCTCCTTGCCTGGTGCATCGGGTGGCGCCGCTGGCGCGGGACCACCCGATGCCCTTGCTGCCTTACTTCAGGTTGAGGGCGCGCCTGACGCCTTCGCCGTAGGCCGGATCGGCCTTGGTGAAGTGCTCCAGTTGCACCCGCACGATCTCTTCCGGCACCCCTTGCATGGCTGCCGCGATGTTCGAGAACAGCTGCTGGCGCTGGCCCTCATTGAACAGGCGGAACAGCGCGCCCGGCTGGCTGTAATAGTCGGTGTCCACACGGTGGTCCCAACGGTCCGCCGCGCCATCCACGGCTAGCGGCGGCTCGGCGGCGCGCTCGCTGGCGGCGTAGGCGCCCTCGCGGTTGGGCTCGTAGTTGAGCTTGCCGCCCTGGTTGCCGTCCACGCGCATCGCGCCGTCGCGGTGGAACGTATTGTGGAACGGGCACTTGGGCGCGTTCACCGGAATCTGGTTGTGGTTCACGCCCAGGCGATAGCGCTGCGTGTCGCCATATGAGAACAGCCGGCCCTGCAGCATCTTGTCGGGCGAGAAGCCGATGCCCGGCACCACGTTGGACGGGTTCATCGCCACCTGCTCCACTTCGGCGAAGTAATTGTCCGGGTTGCGGTTAAGCTCCAGCACGCCGACGTCGATCAGCGGATAGTCCTTGTGTGGCCACACCTTGGTCAGGTCGAACGGGTTGATGTGGTACTTGGCCGCATCGGCTTCGGGCATGACCTGCACGCGCACATTCCAGCGCGGGAAGTTACCCTTTTCGATGTTCTCGAACAGGTCGCGCTGCGCGCTTTCGCGATCGCCCGCCACCACCTTGGCGGCTTCCTCGTTGGTCCAGTTGGCAATGCCCTGCTGCGACTTGAAGTGGAACTTCACCCAGAAGCGTTCGTTGGCTGCGTTGAGAAACGAAAAGGTATGCGAGCCAAAGCCATGGATCTGGCGATAGTTCTGCGGCAGGCCACGGTCGCTCATCAGGATGGTGACCTGGTGCAGCGATTCAGGGTGGCGCGACCAGAAGTCCCACACCGCGATGGGGTCGCGCAGGTTGGTGCGCGGATTGCGTTTCTGCGTGTGGATGAAATCGGGGAACTTCAGCGGATCGCGCACGAAGAACACCGGCGTGTTGTTGCCAACCACGTCCCAGTTGCCTTCGTCCGTGTAGAACTTGACCGAGAAACCGCGCACATCGCGCTCGGCATCGGCCGCGCCGCGCTCGCCCGCCACCGTGGAAAAACGGATGAAGATCGGCGTCTGCTTGCCGACGCTGCCGAACACCGATGCCTTGGTGAAGCGCGTGATGTCATGCGTGACGGTAAAGGTGCCGTGGGCGCCTGAGCCCTTGGCGTGCACGCGCCGCTCGGGAATCACCTCGCGGTCGAAGTGGGCGAGCTTTTCCAGGAACCACACGTCCTGAAGCAGCATCGGGCCGCGCGGGCCGGCGGTCAGCGAGTTCTGGTTGTCGGCAACCGGGGCGCCGGCGGCGGTGGTGAGAGTGTCCTTGTCCTTGCTCATCTTGACCTCTTTTCGTGGGGTAAATCGGGAGTTGGGCTGGGGCGGGAGTTGGGAACCGCCGGGTTATTTCAGTACACCGTGGCGTAACTGGCAAGACAGTCGGCCACACAGCTCGCCAGCGCGCCCAGGATGTCTCCCGCGGCGACAGGGCTGACTGGGTTGGGATCCGTGCCGGTCATGTACGACTCCTTGTGGGTAACCGCGCGCAGTGCGCCGATACAGGAAGTGTACGGATTAACTATCGAATAAAAAATTCAATTATTTCTAACTATGGAATAGAGCATGCCTATTTCCCGCGCACGCCAGCATGGCACACGGCAAAGGCACAGTGAAGTTACAAAAATCGACGGCGGAAAAAAACGGAGGTGGGCAAAGATGGGCGATGACGCTGCCAGCGACTGCGCGCTGGCAGCATGGCATGACCGATCCCCGGCGCGAGGACGGGCAGCCAGCGGGGCAGGTCAGGCCGCCTTGGCCAGTTCCTTGGCAGCCAGCATGCTGACCCCGGGCAGGTCGCAGGCGGTCACGGCGCGGCGCAGCGCTTCCATGGCGGGCAGCCGGGTAAAGCTCTTGCGCCAGGCCAGGACCACGCGCCGGTCGGGCACCGGGTCGGTGAAGGGCACGTAAGCCAACAGGTCGTTCTTGCCGGACTTGAGATCCGGTACTGACGTGCGCGGCAGCACAGTGATGCCGACACCACTTGCCACCATATGCCGGATGGTTTCCAGCGAGGAACCTTCAAAGGTCTTCTGGATGCCGTCGGCCGCCTGGGAAAAGCGCGACAACTCGGGGCACACGCCCAGCACCTGGTCACGGAAGCAGTGCCCGCTACCCAGGAGCAGCATGGTCTGCTGCTTCAGTTCGTCGGGGTCAACATGGCTGGCGTTTTCCAGATGGTGACCGCGCGGCACCGCTACCACGAAGGGCTCGTCGTACAGCGGCTGCACGGTCAGGCCGGAATCGGCGAAGGGTTCGGCCATGATGGCGCAGTCGATCTCGCCTTGCTTGAGCAACTCGATCAGCTTGACCGTGTAGTTCTCCTGCAGCATCAGCGGCATCTGCGGCACGGTTTGGATCATTTCCTTGACCAGCGCGGGCAGCAGGTAGGGCCCGATGGTGTAAATCACGCCGAGGCGCAACGGCCCGGCCAGCGGGTCCTTGCCCTGCTTGGCGATCTCGCGGATGGCCATGGTCTGCTCCAGCACGCGCTGGGCCTGCGCCACGATCTGCTCACCGATCGGCGTCACCGAGACCTCGGAAGTGCCTCGCTCGAAGATCTGCACGTTGAGTTCGTCTTCCAGCTTCTTGATGGCCACCGACAACGTCGGCTGCGACACGAAGCAGGCTTCGGCCGCCCGGCCGAAATGGCGCTCGCGCGCCACGGCGACGATGTACTTGAGTTCGGTGAGCGTCATGACTTATCAATTTCCATTAGGCGATAGATTTTACCTTCGATTCGGGGTTCTGTCAGAGATGAAGGGCAATGCGGCGCAGGCGATACTTGCCGCCGCGCGCCCATGCGAAGCATGCTGCCCTTTGCCTCAGGCCTTCAGGAAATGCTCCCTGCCGCCCAGCCAGCGCAGCAGGTGCGCCTCCACCGCCTCCGGATAGCGGGTCAGCATCAGTTCCGCCGCCTCCTGGGCATAGTCGACCAGCCAGGCGTCGGTGTTGAGATCGGCGAAGCGCAGCATCGCCTCGCCGGACTGGCGCGCGCCGAGGAACTCGCCGGGGCCGCGTATCTGCAGGTCGCGCCTGGCAATCTCGAAGCCGTCGGTGGTCTCGCGCATGGTCGCCAGGCGCTCGCGCCCGGTGGGCGACAGCGGCGCCTGGTACATCAGCAGGCAGACCGATTCCGCGCTGCCCCGCCCCACCCGGCCGCGCAACTGGTGCAGCTGCGCCAGGCCGAATCGCTCGGCGTGCTCGATCACCATCAGCGAGGCGTTTGGCACGTCCACCCCCACCTCGATCACGGTGGTGGCTACCAGCACCTGCAGGCGGTTGGCCGTGAAGTCTTCCATCACGGCAGCCTTATCCGCCGGCGGCAAGCGCCCGTGCACCAGACCTACCTTGAGCTCCGGCAAGGCGGCCACCAGGGTCTCGTAGGTTTCCACGGCGGTCTGCAACTGCAGCGCCTCGCTCTCTTCAATCAGCGGGCACACCCAGTAGACCTGCCGGCCATCGGCGGCGGCATGGTGCACGCGCTCGATCACCTCGTCGCGGCGCGCGTCGTTGACCAGCCGCGTCACCACCGGGGTGCGGCCGGGCGGCAGCTCGTCGATCACCGAGACGTCGAGATCGGCGTAGTAAGTCATTGCCAGCGTGCGCGGGATCGGCGTGGCCGACATCATCAGCTGATGCGGCACGGTCTCGGCGGCCTTGCCGGCCTTGTCCGGCGGCGCTGCCGCATCGGGCTCCGCCTTGCCGCGCAGCGCCAGGCGCTGGGCCACGCCGAAGCGATGCTGCTCATCCACCACCGACAAACCCAGGCGCGCAAACTTGACGCTGTCCTGGATCAGCGCGTGGGTGCCGATGGCCAGTTTGGCTTCGCCGGACTCGACCTGCGCCGCCGCCTCGCGCTTGGCGCGCGCCTTCAGGCTGCCGGCCAGCCACACCACGGTCACGCCAAGCGGCTCCAGCCACGCGGAAAGCTTGCGGTAGTGCTGCTCGGCCAGGATTTCAGTGGGCGCCATCAGCGCGGCCTGGTAGCCGGCGTCGATGGCCTGGCAGGCCGCCAGCGCCGCGACAATGGTCTTGCCGCTGCCGACGTCGCCCTGCAGGAGTCGGTGCATCGGATGGGGCGCGCCCATGTCCCTGGCGATCTCTTCCACCACGCGCTGCTGGGCGCCGGTCAGCTTGAACGGCAGCGCCGCCAGGAAGGCCGTCAGCAGGCCGCCGGCGCGGCGCGGCATGGGCGGCGCGCTCTTGTCGCGCCGCGCCGCCTGGGAGCGCTTGAGCGAGAGTTGCTGCGCCAGCAGTTCGTCAAACTTGATGCGCTGCCAGGCCGGGTGCGAGCGCTCGATCAGCGCGGCTTCATCGACATCCTGCGGCGGCGAGTGCAGCAGGCGCAGACTATCCGGCAATGGCTGCAGCCTGAGCTGCGCGAGCGGACCTTTCAGGACCGGCAATGGCAGGGTCTCGGGCAGCGGCGTGCGCGAAAGCGCCCCGCCGATGGCCTTGCGCAAGTAGGTCTGCGGAATGCCCGCGGTACTCGGGTACACCGGCGTCAATCTATCGGGCAGCGCCTCGCCTGGCGTCACCGGGCGCACGGTGGGATGGACCATCTCCGCGCCGAAGAAGCCACCGCCGCGCAGTTCGYCGCGCACGCGCAGGCAGGTGCCTTCGGCCATCTGCTGGGCCTGGCTGCCGTAGAAATTCAGAAAGCGCAGCGTCAGCTCGCCGGTATCGTCGGCGATCTTGACCACCAGCTGGCGGCGCGGGCGGAAGCTCACCTCATTGGACGTGACCACGCCCTCGACCTGCACCGCCAGGCCCAGGCCCGCGCGGCGGATGGCATCGGCGATCGGCAGCAGCGTGGTCTCGTCCTCATAGCGCATCGGCAGGTGCAGCACCATGTCAACGTCGCGCTTGAGGCCAAGCTTATGCAAGCGCGCCATGGCCGAGGACGGCTTGCCGGCGGCACCTTTGGCGGCCCCCGGCCCCTTGCYCGGCCGGCCGGCCTTGTCCCCGGCGGGCGCCGCGGGCAGGCTGTCGGTGGTTTCCGGGATCGGGTCGGGAGCGGTTCCTGGCATCGGGCGGCGTGGCTACGGATTCGGGTCGGGGTTCATGCCTGGCGGCAAGGGAGGGTGGCGCAAATAGGCGATATCATGCGCGCCCGGGCGGCCGTGCTGCCCCAAGCCTTACAATATCGGATTCGCCGATTGTACCTATGCCGGCCGCGCCACCGCGCGGCCAGTGGCCGTTTTTGCCCCCATGATGCTGACGCTGTCCGACTTCGACTTTGAACTGCCGCCCGAACTGATCGCCCAGACCGCCTTGCCGGAGCGCGGCGCAAGCCGGCTGCTGGTGGTGGATACGGACGCGCGGGACGGCACCACCCGCCTGGCCGACCGCACTTTCGCCGATATCGTCGGCTACCTGCGCCCGAACGACCTGCTGGTATTCAACGACACGCGCGTCATCAAGGCACGCTTCTTCGGCCACAAGGGCAGCGGCGGCAAGGTCGAGGTGCTGGTCGAGCGGGTGCTGGACAGTCATACCGTGCTGGCGCAGGTGCGCGCCTCCAAGACGCCGCCCGAGGGCAGCAAGCTGCGCCTGGTGGATGCCTTCGACGTCACCGTGGGCCCGCGCGTGGACCAGTTCTTCACGCTCACCTTCCCCGAGCCGGCGCTGGACCTGATCGAGCGCCACGGCCGCCTGCCGCTGCCGCCATATATCACCCACGACCCGGACGCCTTCGACGAGACCCGTTACCAGACCGTCTACGCCCGCGCCCCCGGCGCGGTGGCGGCCCCCACCGCCGGCCTGCATTTCGACGAGGCGCTGTTCGCCCGGCTCGATGCGCTGGGCGTGCGCCGCGGCTTCCTGACCCTGCACGTGGGCGCCGGCACCTTCCAGCCGGTGCGTACCGAGAACCTTGCCGAACACAAGATGCACGCCGAGTGGTATGAGGTGTCCGAGGCACTGGCCCAGGCCGTGCGCGACACGCGCGCCGCCGGCGGCCGCGTGATCGCGGTCGGCACCACCTCGCTGCGCGCGCTGGAATCCGCCGGCACTGCCGATGGCACGCTGACCGCCGGGCGCGGGGACACCGATATCTTCATCACGCCGGGCTACCGGTTCCGCGTGGTGGATGCCCTCATCACCAACTTCCACCTGCCCAAGTCGACCTTGCTGATGCTGGTATCGGCGCTGGCCGGGGTGGAGCCCATCCGCGCCGCTTACCGCCATGCGGTGGCGCAGCGCTACCGCTTCTTCAGCTACGGCGACGCCATGCTGCTGACGCGCCAGCCCCAGCCCTGAGCGCGCCGCGCCAGCTCCGTACCGACTGCCCGAACCCGATTCCAGCCATGCTCAACTTCGAACTGCTCACCACCGACGGCAACGCCCGCCGCGGCCGCGTCACCCTCAACCACGGCGTGGTCGAGACCCCGATCTTCATGCCGGTCGGCACCTACGGTTCGGTCAAGGCGATGTCGCCGCTCGAACTGAACGAGATCAATTCGCAGATCATCCTGGGCAACACCTTCCACCTGTGGCTGCGCCCCGGTTTGGAAGTGGTGGAGGCCCACGGCGGCCTGCACCGCTTCATGGGCTGGGACAAGCCGATCCTGACCGATTCGGGCGGCTTCCAGGTGTTTTCGCTGGGCGCGCTGCGCAAGATCACCGAGGATGGCGTGACCTTCGCCTCGCCGGTCAACGGCGACAAGCTGTTCCTGTCGCCCGAGATCTCGATGCAGATCCAGCGCACGCTGAACTCCGACATCGTGATGCAGTTCGACGAGTGCACGCCATACGAGATCGAAGGCCGTCCCGCCACCCATGCGGAGGCGGCGACTTCCATGCGCATGAGCCTGCGCTGGGCCAAGCGTTCGATCGACGAATTCAAGCGCCTGGCCAACCCCAACGCGCTGTTTGGCATCGTCCAGGGCGGCATGTTCGAAGACCTGCGCGACGAGTCGCTGGCCGGGTTGTCCGAACTGGACTTCCACGGCTACGCCATCGGCGGGCTGTCCGTTGGCGAGCCCAAGGAAGACATGATGCGCGTGCTGGAGCACGTGGCGCCGCGCCTGCCGGCCCACAAGCCCCACTACCTGATGGGCGTGGGCACGCCGGAAGACCTGGTGGCGGGCGTGGCGGCCGGTGTCGACATGTTCGACTGCGTGATGCCGACCCGCAATGCCCGCAACGGCTGGCTATTCACCCGCTTCGGCGACGTCAAGATCAAGAACGCCGTCCACCGCAACGACACGCGGCCGCTGGACGAGAGCTGCGGCTGCTATACCTGCCGCAACTTCTCGCGCGCTTATCTGCATCACCTGCACCGGGTCGGCGAGATCCTCGGCGCGCGCCTGAACACCATCCACAACCTGCATTACTACCTGCAACTGATGGCCGAAATGCGCGAAGCCATCGAGCAGCACCGCTTCGAAGCCTTCCGCCTGCAGTTCGCCGCCGACCGCGCGCGCGGGCCGCAGTGAGCCGCACCCGGCGCGCCGGCGTGAACTTTCCGCCGGGCGCCGGTCGAATAGCGGTGCCCGGCTGCCGCAAGCGGCGCCCAAGGCGCTCCGAACAAACCCGTAAACCACTGCAATTGCCCTTATCCGGCGTGCAGTGCGGTTGCAAGCGGGTGGTAGAATGATCGACTAACTGACTGACTTTGTGACGGAGAAGCAACGTGCTGATTTCTAACGCATTTGCCCAGACTGCCGGTGTCACCGGCGGCGCGGCGGGTGGCCTGATGAGTTTCCTGCCTATCATCCTGATGTTCGCGGTGCTGTGGTTCATCATGATCCGCCCGCAGATGAAGCGCCAGAAAGAAGCGAAGGCAATGATGGAAGCCCTGGCCAAGAATGACGAAGTGGTCACCGCCGGCGGTATCCTTGGCCGCGTCACCAAGGTCAACGAGCAATACGTGACCCTCGAAATCGCCGCGGGCACCGAAATCACGGTGCAGAAGAGCGCGGTCACCACGGTGCTGCCCAAGGGCTCGCTGAAGTCGCTCTGAGCACCGCGATAGCGGGTGGATCGTTGCCATATTCCGGCTTTTACCGCTCTCCCGCCCGTTAGCCTGCTTTTTCGCCCTTCCCGGCACGCCTTTAGCGCGCGTGCCCCCGCAGCCGCCTGATCCAGCCCGGGTTATCCGTGGATGCCAGGCGGCTGTTTGCCAACCGGTGCGGTGGTGCCGACCTCCCTGCTGACGGTAACGTCGGCCCCGCCAACCGAAGAACGACTGGCCAAAGATGAATCGTTATCCGCTTTGGAAATACCTCGTGATCCTGGTGGCGCTGGCCATCGGCATCACCTATACGCTGCCGAACTTCTTCGGCGAGGCGCCTGCCGTGCAGGTCTCCTCCGCCAAGGCCACGGTCAAGATCGACCTGGCCATGCAGAAGCAGATCGAGCAGATCCTGGCACAGAACAACCTGCAGCCCGACGGCATGTTCTTCGACCTGAACGGCCAGTCCGGCTCGGTCAAGGCACGTTTCCGCACGCCCGACGAGCAGCTCAAGGCCAAGGACATCCTGACGCGCACGCTCAACCCGGACCCCAGTGACGCCACCTACGTGGTCGCGCTCAACCTGTTGTCGGGTTCGCCGCGCTGGCTCACCGCCATGCACGCGCTGCCGATGTACCTGGGGCTGGACCTGCGCGGTGGCGTGCACTTCCTGCTGCAGGTGGACATGAAGGGCGCGGTCGACAAGAAGCTCGACAGCCTCGCCGGCGACGCCCGCACGTTGCTGCGCGACAAGGGCATCCGCCATGGCGGCATCGACCGCGACGGCGATCGCCTGACGGTGCGCTTCAATAACGCCGACGACGCCACCAAGGCGCGTGCCATCCTGGCCGATAGCCTGCGCGAGCTGGCGTTCACCCCGGACGGCAGCAACATCGCCGGCGTATTCACCGAGGCCGCCCGCAAGGCGGTGCAGGATGCGGCGGTCAAGCAGAACATCACCACCCTGCACAACCGGGTCAACGAGCTCGGCGTGGCCGAGCCGGTGATCCAGCAGCAAGGCGCCGACCGCATCGTGGTACAGCTGCCGGGCGTGCAGGACACCGCCAAGGCCAAGGACATCATCGGCCGCACCGCTACGCTGGAAGCCCGCCTGGCGGACCCCGAGGCACCTCGCAACCCGCGTCCGGGCGACCCGATCCCCTTCGGCAGCGAGCTGTTCACGCAGGGCAACGGCGCCCCGGTGGTGCTCAAGAAGCAGGTCATCTTCACCGGCGACCGCATTGAAAGCGCCTCGGCCGGCTTCGACCAGAACCAGCGTCCCTCCGTCAACATCAAGCTCGACGCCCAGGGCGGCCGCGTGCTGCGCGACGTCTCGCGCGAGAACATTGGCAAGCCGATGGGCATCGTGCTGTTCGAGAAGGGCAAGGGCGAGGTCCTGACTGTCGCGACCATCCAGTCCGAACTCGGCTCCAGCTTCCAGATCACCGGCTCCTACTCCACCGAAGCCGCCAACGACCTGGCCCTGCTGCTGCGCGCCGGCTCGCTGGCCGCGCCGATGGAAATCATCGAGGAACGCACCATCGGCCCGTCGCTGGGCGCGGACAACATCAAGAAGGGTTTTGACTCCGTGGCCTACGGCTTCGGTGCCATTGCCGTCTTCATGATGCTGTACTACATGCTGTTCGGCGTGTTCTCGGTGGCCGCGCTGGCCGTCAACCTGCTGCTGCTGGTGGCGGTGCTGTCGATGCTGCAGGCCACGCTGACGCTGCCCGGCATCGCCGCTATCGCGCTGGTGCTCGGCATGGCCATCGACGCCAACGTGCTGATCAACGAACGTATCCGCGAGGAACTGCGCGCGGGCGCTACGCCGCAGATGGCAATCGCCGTCGGCTTCGACCGCGCCTGGGCCACCATCCTGGACTCGAACGTGACCACGCTGATCGCCGGCCTGGCGCTGCTGGCCTTCGGCTCCGGCCCTGTGCGCGGCTTCGCCGTGGTGCACTGCCTGGGCATCATGACCTCGATGTTCTCGGCGGTGTTCTTCAATCGTGGCCTGGTCAACCTCTGGTACGGTCGCAAGAAGAAGCTGCAGAGCGTGGCGATCGGCCAGATCTGGAAGCCGGGCTCGGACAGCCAGGGCACCGTCGCCAAGTAAGCATCATGGCTGCCGCGCCGGGCGCGCGGCAGCCAACCAGCATAGACCTGCAGTACAAAACAGCAGCACAGCTGCCGTATTAAACAGGATTCAACATGGAATTCTTCCGCATCCGGCGCGACATTCCGTTCATGAAGCACGCGTTGATCTTCAACGTGATTTCCTTCCTGACGTTTGCCGCCGCCGTATTCTTCCTCGCGCACAAGGGCCTGCACCTGTCGATCGAGTTCACGGGCGGCACGGTGATGGAGGTCAACTACCAGCAGCCGGCCGATCTCGAGCATATCCGCGGCCAGGTCGGCAAGCTGGGCTACAGCGACGTGCAGGTGCAGAACTTCGGCACCTCGCGCGACGTGATGATCCGCCTGCCGCTGCAAAAAGGCCCTGACGGCAAGCCCGTCACCTCGGCCCAGCAGAGCGAGCAGGTGATGGGCGCGCTGCAGGCCGCCGCACCGGATGTCAAGCTCCAGCGTGTCGAGTTCGTCGGTCCGCAGGTCGGCAAGGAACTGGCCACCGACGGCCTGCTGGCGCTGCTGTGCGTGGTGGCCGGCATCGTGATCTACCTGTCGTTCCGCTTCGAGTGGAAGTTCGCTGTCGCCGGCATCATCGCCAACCTGCACGACGTGGTGATCATCCTGGGCTTCTTCGCCTTCTTCCAGTGGGAATTCTCCCTGTCGGTGCTGGCGGCGATCCTGGCGGTGCTGGGCTACTCGGTCAACGAATCGGTCGTGATCTTCGACCGGATCCGCGAGAACTTCCGCAAGTACCGCAAGATGACCACGCATGAGATCATCGACAACGCGATCACCAGCACCATCTCGCGGACCATCATCACCCACGGTTCGACCGAAATGATGGTGCTGTCGATGTTCTTCTTCGGTGGCCCCACCCTGCACTACTTCGCACTGGCGCTGACCGTCGGCATCTTGTTCGGCATCTACTCCTCGGTGTTCGTTGCCGCGGCGCTGGCCATGTGGCTGGGCGTCAAGCGCGAGGACCTGGTCAAGGGCGAGAAGAAGCCGGGCGACGTCGACCGCGACGACCCGAACTTCGGCGCGCAGGCCTGACGGCCCCGCAACGGATTCTCCGTCAATGAAAAATGGGCACCTTCGGGTGCCCATTTTTCATTGCCGCGCCTGCCCGCTTCGATCCGGGCACCGTATGTCGCCAGCGCGTCAGAACTGCTCGATCCACACCGCCAGGCGATCCGCGGAAAACTCGRCCGTGCGCTCGGCGGCGCGGTAGACGATCGAGCCGCCCTCGCGCACGGCCTTCAGCGCCCCGCCGGCTTCATCCAGCCACAGCAGTCCGGCCAGCCAGGCCACATGGCGCGCGGAGACCTCCTTGTCCACCGGCTCGCCCAGGTATTCGCCAAGCGCGGCACCGTGAATCCACACCAGGGCATCGCCATCCCGGCGCACCACGTCCACCCCGCCGGCCTCGGCCAGCGTCTCGGCCAGTAGCGCCACAGCATCGCCCGCGCCACGGCCGGTGAATTGCGTACGCAGGCCCGCGAGCCTTGCCGCCACCGCATAGCCGAAGCTGCCGCTGCGCCGGCTTTCCGCCGCCACCAGGTCGGCGTAGTCCATCAGCAGCCAGTCCGGCTCGGGATTCTGTACGCCTGCCAGCGCGGCCGAAGCCAGGTAGGTTTCCACCGGCTGGAAACGCTCCGGGCCAATCAGGCTGGCCGACAGCGTGCGGATCAGGCCGATGCGCGCGGCGATGGTCTGCCTTTGCAGCACGCTCAGCTTCTCGCGCAGCAACTGGTCGCGTTCCTTGCGCAGGCCTGCCATCTCCAGCGCCTGCTTGAGCTCCATGCGCAGCGCGGTAATGTCCCACGGCTTCTTGATGTAGCGGTGGATCTGGCCTTCGTTGACCGCGGCGACGGTGTGCTCGATCTCCGAGTAGGCCGTCGTCAGGATCCGCACGATATGCGGATAGCGCTCGCGCGCGTAGCGCAGCAGTTCGTTGCCGTACTCGCCTGGCATCCGCTGGTCGGAGACCAGGACCGCCAGGCTGTCGGCGTGCGCATCCAGCAGCGCCTTGCCTTCTTCCACCGAGCCGCCGGTCACGACCGGCGCCAGGGCTCCGATGGCACGCTGGAAATACTTGACGGCCGTCGCCTCGTCATCGACGAACAGAATCGCCGGTGATGGTGCCTGCGTGGCATTCGGTTCGTTCATCGATTACTCCTGTGCATTCGACTCTTGGTATTTGGAAAATCCAGTGTTACGGTGGTGCCCGCACCGGACGTCGACTCGATCCGGATGCCGCCACCGAAAGACTGCATGACACGGTTGCAGAAAATCATGCCCAGCCCGTTGCCACCCGTATTCGCATGGGTGGTGACCGGGTCCACCAGCAGGCGCCCCATCACTTCCGGCGGTATGCCCGGGCCGTTGTCGCAAATGCGGATCGCGGCCTCGGGCTCGGCCGCCACCACGAAGCGCAGCGACGGCGCGGCGACGCCATCGAGGGCGCGCAGCGAGTTGGACAGCAGCGACGACAAGACCAGCGCCACGCAATTGGGCAGCGTGCGCACGGCAAAGTCGTCTTGCATCTCGACCTGCACCCACTCGCGCTGCGGCCCCGCGAACGGGTAGGTATCGAGCAGCGCGGCGATCAGGGCGCCGGCAGTCACTTCCCGGCTGGCATTGGGCTGCGTGCTGGGCCGGCCCCCGCTGCTGCGCACCGACTGCAGGAAAGACGAAATCACGGCCAGGCAATACTGCGCGTTGTCGTGCATCGACGTTGCCGCCTGGCCGATCTCGCTCTGGCGCTGCGGATTGTATTCCGCCGCGATCCGGCTTTCGATGCCGCGGGCAAAATTTGCGATCGCCGCCAGCGGTGTATTCAGTTCATGGGCGAGAAAGGCGAGCGTCTCGTCGATCGCCATCAGGCGCTGGTGGCGCACCGAACGCTCGCGGTAACGTTCCGCCGCCAGTCGCAGCGTCTCGCGCACCTGCCCCAGTTCGAGGGGCTTCTCCAGGATGCGGAACACCTCGCCGGTGTTGACCGTCTGCAACAGCATGTCTTTGTCCGCATAGGCGGTCACCAGGATGCGGACGATCTGCGGGTACTCGAGCGCCACCTGTCGCAGCAGGTCGCCGCCATTACGGCCTGGCATGCGGAAATCCGTCACCAGCACGGCGACGCGCGCGCTCTCCCGGCGCAGGACGACGATTGCCTCATCGGCGCCGCTGGCGACCAGCACCTCGTACTCCGTGCCAACCGCGCGGGCGAAGTACTTGCATGCCATCTCCTCGTCATCGACGTAGAGGACGGTAAGCTTCGGTTGCCGGGCATCGCTCATGACGCTCCTCAGTCGGCTCGCGGCAGGTCGAAGCTGAACGAGGCCCACTGGCCCAGCTCGCTTTCAGCAAACAGCACGCCACCATGGCGCTCGATCACCGCGTAGCTGATCGACAGGCCCAGGCCTAGGCCCTGCCCGACTTCACGTGTCGTGAAGAACGGCTCGAACACGCGCGCCAGGTGCTCGGACGCGATGCCGGGGCCATTGTCCTTGACCGTGACATGCAACCGGCGCTCGACCCACTTCACCGTGGTGTGGATCGCCGGGCTCTGCGTGCCGGCCTTGCGCATGGCCAGCGCGGCATTGGAAAACAAATTGATCAGCACGCCGATCACCGCCGCTTCGTCGCCCAGTACCAGCGTATCGGTGGGCAACTCGCGCGTGACGGCGACCCCGCGCAACTCATGCGCGGTCAGCCGGATCGACGAATCGAGCGCCTTTTCGAACAGGAACGGCGTGCCTTCGGCTTCGGCGCCGGGCTTGCGATAGGCAAAAGTCTTCAGGTCCGACACGATATGCTGGATACGTTGCATGCCCTGCTTGGCATCGACCAGGCACTCCTGCAGCATCGGCTCATTCTTGGCTACCGGCTCTTCCAGCGCAACCTCGATCGCCATCAGGCAAAAGTTGACCGGGTTGTTGACCTCATGCAGCAGGCCCGCGGCCAGCGTACCGATGGCGGCCATCTTTTCCTGCTGCAGCATCTGGCCCTTGATGTCGACCAGCTTGCGGTTGATGACTTCGAGCTCGGCGTTCTTTTCCGCCACTTCGGCCTTCAGGCGGAAAAGCATGAAGCGCGCCCGCTCGTTGAAGAAGGTATAGACCGCGCTGGCCGCCGCGGCAAACAGCAGGAACAGCGAATTGACGATAAAGGTGCCGGCCGGCTCGATGCCGCCGGAATGCAGCAGGCAGGCAAGCAGGTAGAACAGGTAGGAAAGGACCCCGAACACCAGGTTCTGCCACAGGCCGAAAGGCAATGCGATGCCGGAGGCGAAGATGGCCAGGTTCAGCCCCACGTAGTAGGGCGATTCCACGCCGTCCGTATGCCAGATCATCCAGGAGATCATGATCTGCGGCAGCAGCAGCCATGACAAGGTCAGCCACGGCGCGAAGCGCCGCCCCGCGGTGCTGTACAACAGCATGACAATGCCGGCGATCAGCAGCGACACCAGCACGCGCGCCACCGCGAACGGCGCCTGCAGCTGCGGGTACTGGCCATAGTCCAGCCCCACGCCGAGCAGCACCAGCACGATGGCGGTATACGCGCCGCCGCGGCTGAAGGCCAGGCGGAAATCCGCCAGCTCGGTCTGGTAACCCGCGTAAAGTTGATTCGTGCTCATGGCTGGGCCGGCTACTGGTGTTTCAGAGGATGATCGCTTCGGCGAACACATTGACTCCGGTCTGGTCGACATAGAGCTTATGGTCGCGGGATTGCTCGGGCAGCAGCATACTCATCCTGGCCTCGTCGCGATAGATCAGGTACCACTCCAGCAAATGTTCCATGCCGAACTTCTCGGGGTTGGCGGAGTGGACATTGGTCACCAGCAGCTGGCCGCCAGGCCGTGTACGCGCGGCAAAATAGCTTAGCAGCCGGGAACACACCTTATCCGACAGGTAGTCGAACAGCCCCGCGCAATACACCGCGTCGAACTCGCGCAGCGCGGCATCGTCCGGCGAAATCTTGCGCTTGAGCAGTTCATGCACCGACTGGTGCACCATCTCCACCGATACCTTGTGCCCCGCCGAGGCCGCCGAATTTTCGATGGAGGACTTGGTGTAGGCCAGCGTCTCCTCGCTGAAATCGACCAACTGGAACGACAGCAGCTCGGGCTGCGCATATTCACGCACGAAGCGCTGGATCTCGAAGGCCGGGCCGCAACCGACATTGAGCACGCGGAACGGCCTGCCGGCCGCACGGGCGGCGTCCGCCTGGCGCGACAGGAAGTCCACCAGCAGGTCGATCCGGTTGCGGTGGGCGGTGGCTACCGCCGCCTTGAGGAAGGCCGTGTTGACAATCTGGAAGTAAGTGGTCGGGCCCTGCTGCGGGTCGCTCAGGATCTGGTTGACCATCTCGTAGTCGCCGGCGTAGCCCAGCGGCTTGGTGAAGGTGCGATAGACAAAGGGGGCGCGCAGCAGCAACGGATGCAGGGCCGACTGCGCATAGGTACGGTGCACGGGCGCGATCTCGGCGTCCACCTGCTCGGCCTCGCCTTCCAGCCGGTCCAGGTAGGACTTGGTCTTGAGCATGATCGGCGTGGCCAGCTCGTAGAACACGTCCTCCCGCAACCGTCCATCGGTCTTGGGCAGGTTTTCGGTCAGGTCGACCTGCTCGACCCAGCGCGATACTTCAGAGAGAAACGCGCGCATTTCATTGACCACGATCTGGTAATCGCGCCGGATATTGAAGCGCGCGTCCCAGTCTTTGATAAACAGTTCTGCTTCGCGCCCGACCGATTTCGGCTCGTTGGGCAGGTCGCTCAACTCGCGCCATTCGTCGATCAGCGTGAGCGATACCACCGCGGTGAGGCCGGTGTTCACCAGGCTCATCACCACCGCCTTGCCCAGGTAGGCGTTCTTGGTCCCCATGCGCACACTCAGCTCGCTCAGCACCTCGCTGACCTGGACGATCGAGTATGGGTTGTAGATTTCCATCACCAGAGACTTTCTCTGGAGATTGATAATTGTGCCCCGCACCTGCTCGCCCTGCGAGTTGCGGAAACTGACCACCGGATCGATTTGCGTTTGGGAGTACACGGTATTGCGCCAGAGAAATCCGAGAAACGCTGCCGGCCGCCCAGTTCAACAGTGTGGCATTGACTGGCCGGGTACAGCTCGTAGGGCGATGGATCGCTACGCTAGACCAGTATCAGGGGGTACTGCTGGGATACATGTCGGTAATCGGTTGCGGGCATGGGCGTCCTTGACTGATGGCAGGCAGGCACGCACGCGACTACACCCTGGTAACGGTGACTGAGACTGTGACTGAGTGAGACTGTAACTGAATACTAGCGGATCATTGTACTGTGGCCGCCAGGTGCGGACAACACAACCTGGGCGATGCCCGCGCAGGCTTGCCCAATGTGCTGGTAACAAAGAAAAAGGCCGGGATTGCGCCCCGGCCTTTTTCTTTGTTACCCAGATGCGCGAAGTCGGGGGCAACCCCCGGACCTCGCGACGTATCTGTCGTCCGTCTTAGTCGGCCTTCACGCCTTCGACCTGGATCGCCAGCTTGACCTCGGGCTTGAAACCCATCTTCACGCCGTAGTCGATACCGAAATCGGCACGGCTGAAGCTACCCACGGCATCGGCGCCGCAGGCTTCGCGCTTGAGCATCGGATGCTGGATGCACTTGAAATCGCGGATCTCCAGCTTGACCGGCTTGGTCACGCCATGCAGGGTCAGCAGACCATCGACTTCGGTCGGCACGTCGCCATTGAACTTGGTGAACTTGCCCTTGTAGGTGGCTTCCGGGAAGGCTTCGACATTGAACATGTCGGGGCCCTTCGCGTGCTGGTTCAGCTTGCTGTTGCCGAAGTCGACCGAGGCGGCGTCGATCTTGATGTCCACCGTGCCGGTCTTGGCAACGCGATCCAGCGTCACCACGCCGCTCGACTTCTCGAACTTGCCGCGCCAGGTCGACAGGCCGCCAAGGTGGTCGGCTTCGAAGCTCGGGTACGTGTGGGTCGGATCGAGGTTGTAAGTCACCGTGTTGGYGGACGCCACGCCGACGGCGGCGCTGGCGGAAAGGGCCGCGACAGCGGCGAGGATGGTGCGCAGTTTCATGAGAACTCCCGGCAAAAAGTTGGGGATGAACAGCAAAGGTACAAAGGTGCGACAGGGAATACGGGCGCTGCGCGCTTACTTCCTGGCCGCGGTCACGATACGAAATTTGATCTGGACATCGTCGGCAACGACGGAAGTATCCTTCCACTCGCCATCGCCGATGTTATACACGGTGCGCTTGATCGGCAGCACACCTTCGAACACCTGGCCGCCGGCGTCCTGGCGATAGCTTGCCGGAATCACCACGTCCTGGGTCTTGCCCTTGATGGTGAGCTTGCCCGCCACCTCATACTTGCCGGCTGCGCCGGCCTTGATGCTGGTCGACTGGAACACCGCCTTGGGGTACTTGGCCGCGTCGAACCAGTCGCGCCCCTTTACCTCCTTGGTGGTCTCTGCATCGCCGATCTCGAAGCTGGACACGTCGATCTCGACCTTGGCCGAGGACGCTGCCAGCTTGGCGGGATCGAACGATACCGCGGCATCGAATTTCTTGAACTTGCCTTCCATCGGCACGCCGATCTGGCGGGCTGTCGCGGTGACCGAGCTCTTGGCCGCGTCGACCTGGGCCCAGGCGTAATTCGCCCCGATGCCGGCGGTGGCCAGCGTGGCCGCCATCAGGAGCGCGCTCGCGCGGGGAATGCGTTTCATGAAAAGAACTCCTGTCGCTAGGAGGGCCGTGCGGCCCTCGGTCAATGGTCAGTCAGGGCGGAGAAACGGGACGGGGCCCCGCCTTGCCCTACTTGAGGAACGGCAGCATGCGCGCCAGTGTACCGTCGCGCTCGATGAACTGATGCTTGAGGGCGGCGGCCGCATGGACTACGACGATGACGGCCATCAGGTAGTTCAGCCAGATATGCGCCAGCTTCAGGATTTCCTTGAGCTCATCGTTTTTCTCGAGCAGCGCGGGCAGTTGCCAGATGCCAAGGTAGACCACGGGAACGCCTGAGGCTGAGCTGTACAGGTAGCCGGTAACCGGCACCACCACGATCAGCACGTACAGCAGCACGTGGGCGGCGTGGGCCGCCTTGGCCTGCCAGGCCGGGGTGCCGGCTGCCGGAGCCGGAGCGCGGTGCGTAGCGCGCCAGAGCACGCGCAGCGCGGCAAAGGCGAATACCGTCACGCCGATCCACTTGTGCCATGAAAACAGCTTGAGCTTGAGCATCGACAGGCCCGGGATGCTGGTCATGTACAGGCCCAGCCCGAAGGCGGCAAAGATCAGCAAGGCGATGATCCAGTGCAGGCCGATCGCGGTCGCGCCATAAGCGGACGCCGATGACGGCCCTGGAGCGGTGCCGGCGTGGGCACTGGCTTTGGCTTGGGAATGCATGGAAGAAGACCCCTGCCCTATGCGGGCGTTTCATAAACTTTTACTGAATGGCAATCATGCGTGCCGTTGAATTCTCGCATTATTGTGCGCCCGGCGTGTTGCGGAACGGTCTGAAATTCATGGAATCATTCAAATGGTTTGAAGTGACAATTCGTCGCAACCAGGACGCGGCGCCTGCCCGCCTGTGCGCATGCCGGGCGCGTAACAAAAAAACCACCCATGGGGTGGCTTTATTGCAACGTGCCTGCCGGCAAGGTGCGATCCGAAACGCTCGGACCGCCCACGCCGGGAAGATTACACCCGTTCGGCGAGGCTCACCGCGCGGCCGATATAGCTGGCCGGGGTCATTTCCAGCAGCAGCTTCTTGGCATCGTCGGGAATCGCCAGGCCGCCGATGAAGGTCTGCAGCGCCTCGCGCGAGATGCCCTTGCCGCGCGTCAGCTCCTTGAGCTGCTCGTAGGGGTTGGGCACGCCGAAGCGGCGCATCACGGTCTGGACCGGCTCGGCCAGCACTTCCCAGCAGTTGTCGAGGTCTTCGTCCAGGCGCTCGGGGTTGGTTTCCAGCTTGCCCAGGCCGCGCAGGCAGGCCTCGTAGGCCAGCAGGCTGTAGCCAAAGGCCACGCCCATGTTGCGCAGCACCGTGGAATCGGTCAGATCGCGCTGCCAGCGCGACAGCGGCAGCTTTTCCGACAGGTGGCGCAGCACCGCATTGGCCAGACCCAGGTTGCCTTCGGAATTCTCGAAGTCGATCGGGTTGACCTTGTGCGGCATGGTCGACGAGCCGATTTCGCCAGCCTTGGTGCGCTGCTTGAAGTAGCCCAGCGAGATATAGCCCCAGATGTCGCGGTTCAGGTCCAGCAGGATGGTGTTGGCGCGGGCAATGGCGTCGAACAGCTCGGCCATGTAGTCGTGCGGCTCGATCTGGATGGTGTAGGGATTGAAGGTCAGGCCCAGGCGGGTCTCGATCACTTGCTTCGAGAAAGCTTCCCAGTCGAAGGCCGGATACGCCGACAGGTGCGCGTTGTAGTTGCCCACCGCGCCGTTCATCTTGCCCAGCAGTTCCACGCGCTGGATGCGTTCGATGGCACGTGCCAGGCGCGCCGCCACATTGGCCATTTCCTTGCCCAGCGTGGTCGGGCTGGCCGGCTGCCCGTGGGTGCGCGACAGCATCGGCTGGCGGGCGTTGGCGTGGGCCAGTTCCACGAGGCGCGCATGCACGCGCTGCAGCGCCGGCAGGATCACGCCTTCGCGGGCGCCCTTGAGCATCATGCCGTGCGAGGTATTGTTGATATCTTCCGAGGTGCAGGCGAAATGGATGAATTCGCTGGCGGCTTCCAGCTCGGCGTTGCCCTTGACCTGCTCCTTGAGCCAGTACTCCACGGCCTTCACGTCATGGTTGGTGACCGCCTCGATCTCCTTGATGCGCGACGCGTGGGCTTCGGTGAAATTGTCCACCAGGGCCAGCAGGGCCGCTTCGGATGCCGGCGAGAACTTGGGCATATCCGGCAGGCCGGCTTGCGACAGCGCGATCAGCCAATGCACTTCGACCTTGACGCGGTTGCGCATGAAGGCAGCTTCCGAGAGCCACTCGCGCAGCGCATCGGCCTTGGAGGCGTAGCGGCCATCGATGGGGGACAGGGCGGTGAGCGGAGAAAGCGAGGAAGAAGACATGCTGGGAGACCGGAGGGATAGGGGAACTGGTTACGCAAGCGTGGCCGGGCGGGCAAATTGCGCGGGCACGTGGCCTGGCGCCACCCCTGGCGAGCCGAAGCGGTCAGCGACAAGACCGGAACGGATCAAAAGAGGTGAAAAAGCACCGAAACGATACCGAAGCGGCACGAAAAGAGCCTAATCAGGCGCGCCAACCGACTGGCAGCGCGGCGGAAAGCGGGCATTTTACCATCGTGGCTGTCCTTCTGTGGACGCGTTCGCGGGCCCGGCCACCCCGCGCGTATCGGCACCACGACACTGCTGCGCCCGCCCGGGGCACATCCGGGGCGGGGCACGGGTATACTCGCGCTCGCCGATCCGCTAGCCTGTTATGAAGTGCATCGGGCATGCCGGCCGGACGCACCGGCGTGGCCGCCGTGCCTGGAGCGCCGATGCACTTCATAACAAGCTCGAGGGGAGTCCATGAAGCTGTATGCATCGCAAACCAGCCCTTACGCGCGCAAGGTGCGCGTGGTGATGGCGGAAAAGAAGATCGACTACCAGATGGTCGAGGTGGACGTGTGGTCGCCGGATACCACCATCGGCCAGTTCAACCCGCTGGGAAAGGTACCGTGCCTGGTCATGGAAGACGGCGGCGCGATTTTCGATTCGCGCGTGATCGTCGAGTATGTCGACACGCTGACGCCGGTCAGCCGGATGATTCCGCAAGCCGGGCGCGAGCGCGTCGAGGTACGCTGCTGGGAAGCGCTGGCCGACGGCCTGCTCGATGCCGCCCTGCTGGCGCGCCTGGAACACACCCAGCGCGAGCCGGAGCAGCGCAGCGAGCGCTGGGTCAAGCGCCAGCTCGGCAAGATCGACGCCGCGGTGGCCGCCATCGCCGACGGCATGGCCGACCGGCCCTGGTGCTCGGGCAACCATTACTCGCTGGCCGACGTGGCCGTGGGTTGCGCGTTGTCGTACCTCGACTTCCGCTTCCCGGACATCGCCTGGCGCGAGCGCCACCCGCGTCTCGCGGTGTACCAGGACAAGCTCGGCAAGCGCCAGTCGTTTATCGACACCGAGCCGCCGCGCGGCTGAGCCGTTCCGGGCTGCCCATGAAAAAACCGGCCAGACGGCCGGTTTTTTCATGCCCTGGCAGCGCCGCGCATCACTGGATGATGCCGCCGCCCAGGCAGATGTCGCCGTCGTACAGCACGGCGGACTGGCCCGGCGTGACCGCCCACTGCGCCTGCGCGAAGGTCAGTTGCAGTGCATCGCCGGTGGACGCCGCCACCGTGCACGGAGCGTCGCTCTGGCGATAGCGCGACTTGGCCGACAACGTGGTGCCAGCCGCCGGGCCCTCGCCCGCCACCCATGACAGGTCGGCCGCATCAAGCGTGGGCGTGAGCAGCCACGGATGCTCGTGGCCCTGCACCACATACAGCGTATTGCTGGCCATGTCCTTGCGCGCCACGTACCAGGCATCGCCATTGCCGGTGCGGCTGCCACCCAGGCCGATGCCCTTGCGCTGCCCCAGCGTGTAGAAAGCCAAGCCGATATGCTGGCCGACTTCCTTGCCGTCGGGTGTCATCATCGGGCCCGGCCTGGTCGGCAGGTAGCGGTTGAGGAAGTCGCGGAAAGGCCGCTCGCCGATAAAGCAGATGCCGGTGGAGTCTTTCTTCTTCGCATTGGGCAGGCCGATCTCGGCGGCGATCTCGCGCACCCGCGTCTTGGGCATCTCGCCCAGCGGGAACAGCGTGCGCGACAACTGCGCCTGGTTCAGCCGGTGCAGGAAATAGCTCTGGTCCTTGGTGTGGTCGAAGGCCTTGAGCAGTTCGAACCGGCTCCCGCCCGCCCCTGCCGCCACTTCGCGCACGCGCGCGTAGTGGCCGGTGGCGATGGTGTCCGCGCCCAGCGACATGGCATGGTCCAGGAAGGCCTTGAACTTGATCTCGGCATTGCAGAGCACGTCGGGGTTCGGCGTGCGGCCCGCCGAGTATTCGCGCAGGAAATCGGCGAAGACGCGATCCTTGTACTCGGCGGCGAAATTGACTGCCTCCACGTCGACGCCGATCAGGTCGGCCACCGACACCACGTCCAGCCAGTCCTGCCGGGTCGAACAGTACTCGCCGTCGTCGTCGTCTTCCCAGTTCTTCATGAACAGGCCGATCACCTCGTAGCCCTGCTGCTTGAGCAGCCACGCCGTCACCGAGGAATCCACCCCGCCCGACATGCCCACCACCACGCGCTTGCCCGCGCTCATGACCGCGCTCCGCCGGCCACCACCGAGGGATGGGTGTAAAGCGCGTCGAGCGCGAAGCGCTTGCCCGCCAGGTAGTCATCGATGCAGGCCATCAGCAGCGGCGTGCGATGCCGATCGGGACAGGCACGGATCTCATCGGCGCTCATCCACACCGTGCGCACGATGCCCACGTCGAGCTGGCGCCCGGCATCGAGCGCGCCCAGTTCGCCGGTAAAGGCAAAGCGCACATAGGTGATGTCGCCACCCGGCCGCGCCGTGGTGCCGGCCGAATGCGCGCGGGCGGTATAGCAGCCCAGCAGCGCGCGCGGCTCAAAGGTGTGCGCGGTTTCTTCCAGCGTTTCGCGGATGACGGCGTGGATCAGGCTTTCGCCCGGATCGAGATGGCCGGCGGGCTGGTTCAGCCGCAGGCCATCGGGGGTTTCTTCTTCCACCAGCAGGAAGCGGCCGCCGCGCTCGATAACCGCGGCGACCGTGACGCTGGCATTCCAGTCGTGTGACATGATGCACAAATTTTAGGCAATCCGGCATTCTACCGGTTGCCGCCCTTTCGCGCATCCGCGCCACCCGGCCGCGGCGGTGGCTCCGTCACTAAGCCAAGAGCAAAGTGCGCTCTGCGGCCTCCGCCGGCGGCAGCGAAGCGATCGCCCGGTCGAGCTGTTCGCACAACGCCCGGCTGGCTGGCGCCAGCGGCCGCCTGACTTCGGAGCCGATCAGGCCGCACAAGGCCAATGCCGCCTTGACCGGCACCGGATTGGGCTCGGAGAACAGCAGCGAGATCAGCGGTGCCAGTCGCGCGAACAGCGCGCGCGCGGCTTCGTGGCGGCCTGCCGCCACCAACTGCAGCAGGCGCACGAACAAATCCGGGCGGATGTGCGCGCAAGCCGGCACCACGCCGTCGCCGCCRGCCAGCAGGTGGTCGAGCATGGCCGCATCTTCGCCACAGAACACGGCGAGCAGGTCGTTGCACGCCAGTTCACGCAGCCCGGTGGCATCGCACTCCTTGACCGCCACGATGCGTGGATGCAGCGCCAGCCGCCGCACCAGTGCCGGGGACAGCGAGCAACCCGTGCGCTTGGGCACGTTGTACAACATCAGCGGCCGCCAGGTCGCGTCCGCCACGCGCTCGAAATGCCAGGCGATGCCTTCGTCGCCCGGCCGCAGGTAGTACGGCGGCGGCACCAGGTAGCCAGCCAGGTCGAAGCGATCGAGCTGGCGCACCTGCTCGCAGACGGCGCGGGTATCTACGCCGCCGGCACCGGCCAGCACGGGCACCGTGCCGTCCACCGCCTCCAGTACCGCGGCGGTAAACGTCAGCCGCTCCGCCGGGGAGAGCAGTCCGCCCTCCCCGGTCGTGCCCAGGATGACCAGCCCGTCCACGCCACTTGCCACATAGTGCGCGGCCAGGCGCTGCGCCCCGGGCAGGTCCAGCTCGCCGCCTCGCATCGGCGTGACCAGCGGCAGCCACAGCGCCGCGGGGGACTTTTCGCGCTGCGCCGGCGCAAAACCCGCCCGCGCGGCAGCGCTGTCTTCGCGCGCAGCCCCGCCGGTGTCAATGCGCGGCATGGTCTTGCCCCAGCATCGTCGTGACACCGAACTCGGCAGCCGGCAAAGCCATCATGATGGCGTGCATGGCGGCATCGCGGCCACCGCGCTCGACTTCCACATGCAGTGTGGTCTCGCCATGGCGATGGTCCACTTCGACCACGTAGATGCGCGCAAGCTGGCCGATCGCGCGGTGCAGCGACTGGCGCAGCGCGAAGACCTGGCCCGACGCCACCGCCAGCCGCAGCCGGATCCAGCTGTGCACGGTGTCCACGGCCATCCCCGGCGCGGTGGCCGGTGCAGCTTCGATGCCGGATGCGGGGAGGCGTCCGGTGCGGGAATCGTTGCGTGATTGGCCACGGGAAAGACGGCGGCGCGGCACGGAAGCAAAGGCCACGGCAAGGCTCGACTGTCGCATTTGAGCGGGACCCGCGTTGGGCGGGTCGTCTGTTGGAGATGGATCCATGCTAGGCAGGGCGGCCTCAAGTTGATGCAGTATTCGCCGCCGGCGCCATCAAAATGTCATCAAGATGGCAAGGCGGCGGCGTCCTGCTCAGAACGTCTTGGTGATCGAAGCCCAGGCGGTAGCCTTGCCGATGTAGCGGCCAGGCACGTTGGTATAGACCGACTTGTGAGCGTTGGTGTCGATATAGGCGACCGCCAGCGCGAAACCCTTGCCCAGGTCCTTGGTCAGCCCCAGCTTCCAGTCGGTGTACGAGGCGCTGTTCACGTGTTTCACGTTCTGGTAGCCCACGTGGGCATTCAGCGTCAGGTCCCAGAAATTCAGCGGCACATTGGCCGACAGGTCGGCGTAGTAGCTGTACTTGCTGTCGGCGAATCCGAACAGGTTGGTCAGCGCCTGCGAATACTTGAAGAACACAGGACCGTAGCCGGCGCCGACATACACTTC